>CAZYDL010000234.1:0-5716 GCA_964646305.1 uncultured Desulfobacula sp.
AACATGCCCAGTTTATATCAGGAATCCATAAAATTTTTGCAAACTCTTTCCCATTACCTTCCTGATTAGGCCTGCTTTTACCATTATTTGCAAAAAATGGATTAGAAGGTGTAAATAAAAAGGAAGGGCCCCATTGTAAAAATTCTCTTCCAAAGGATAAAAACCATTTGTCTGTGGCCTGATATTGAAAAAGATATTCATTTATAAAAATTTCATTATCATGATTTTTTTCTCCTTTTTGCGTACCAGTACGAAATTGTTCAAATGATAATTCTGCTCTGGGTTTTATACTAAAAAAAAGGTCTCTAAAGGAGAGTTTAAAATCAGGTCTTAGTTCTAATATTTCAAAGTAATCATTAAGCTTTAGAAAATCATTATCAGGATTTTGAGTGGAATCAGCCGGTTCATTCATTGTAGCATATGACAATACACTTATTCTGAATTCATATCCATCCTGCAATTCACTCAACAATTCATTGGGAACATCATTTGCGTTTGCTCCAGCAAGACTAATGCAGGGGTTAACAATAATTACTATGGCAAGAATTAACTGGCTGATCCTATAGATTTTTTGATACATCATTGTTAATCCATCTTATTTCATTAATAAATTGATATTAAATGTTGAATCTGGAATCTTTTTAATCTTTATTTTACTGTAGTGCATGGTTGTAATATCATTTTTAAAAACAGCATTAGTTATTATCATTTTTGATACAAATAGCCTTGATTCATTATTAAGTTCAATTTTATTATTATATTCAAATGTTGCTGTTTTAAATAATTTCCCTGATATTGTAAAAAATTCTGCTTTTACTCCAATAAGCTTATCTTTTGATATCCAGTATCGAATTTTATCGTAGGTAATTTTTTTATTATTTGCTTTTAAATCAAATATAAAACAAGGCTGGTTGTTAAAGTTACCATCTTCAGAAAAATTTGTTACGTTGTAATCCCCTGCATAATTGGTGGATGCAATATCTCCGTTTGATGCACCACCAAGTAGTTTTTGTCTTGGAGAAATGGGAACAGGTTTTGATAGGCCTGGCTTAACAAACCACATATTCCTGTCTCTCATTAAAAGCTTTCTTCCTTTTACCTTGGCAGGAGCTAAAAATTCTGCCAATGAATTAAAATTGTTTGCCTTTAGTTTTAAGGTGTTTTTTTGTTTTTTCCCTCCTTCAATTGATTCTATTTTTATTGTCCACTCGAGCCCGGTTCCACTTCCTCTTGAAAGATCAGCAATCTTTAGAATCTCATCTGGGGTTTTAATTGTCTCAGCATATGAAATATTCAAACCTGATATGATTACAATGCTGAACAACAACATTATTTTTATTATGTATTTCATGTTAACTCCTTTTTTAAATTTTAGCTTAAACGTGACCTAAAGCATCTACTACATTTTGATTTGCTGCCCGTCTTGCAGGGAAAATAGCTGCTATCAGAGCTAAAAAAATCATACATATTAGCATAAAGAGAATGTTACCCGGCAAAAGGTCAACATGCAAAGGTACCGGCGATGAACTTCCAGGTGGAGTATAAGTAGGGCTTGCGACAAATATTATAAGCCATATTGATATATGAAAGATTGCACCAACAACACTGCCTAAAAATCCAATCATTGCTCCTTCAATGGCAAACAGAAAATTGATCCCGCGCCTTTTAAGTCCAAGAGCCCTCAATGTTCCAATTTCTCTTGTCCTTTCAATGACTGACATTCCCATGGTGTTGACAGTGCTCATGATTACAATAACCAGCACAATTGAGAATATGAAAAGGAAAATCATATCAAACATATTTTTTACATTTGAATAAAAAACAGATAGTTCTTCCCAGGTTTTGATTTCGCATTCAATGCCGGCATCTTTTAATTGTTTCATTATTTGATGTTGAGCAATTAAAGTATTTTTCCAATTATCTAACAAAATGACAATTCTGTCAGCCTTATCAGAATCGTATAGAGACTGGGCAAATTTAAAAGGAACTTTTATAAATTTATCGTTTATGGCATCAATACCAGTATCGTAAACACCAGAAACCTGAATATCAAGGGCATTTAGCTGCCCATCAAGGGTCGCTGCCATTACAACAGCATCATCCTTTGGCTTTAATGCCAGATATTCTGCAAGGTCAGTTGCCATCTGAACGCCATACTCTTTTTTGTCATTCAATGTCTCTCCTGTAACAGGTTGAGCAGCAAAAAAAGCTCCTAAAATTGTTTTATCATCACTTGGGACAACTCCCTGGGCCATAAAGATTGTGGAGTTACGACCATTTGATACAATGCCTGATATGTCCAATCGTGGAGTAGCAAGGATTACTGAATCATTCTCTTCTATAATATTAACAATTTTTTTGATTTGATTTTTATCAATCATATATTTATCAGGATCTGATTTTCCAAATTTGTTCCATCCTTTTTTATAAATAGTTAAATGGCCAATCCCGGAACCTCTTATTGCTGAGGCTCGTAGCCCTTCATATGTATTATGGGTATATCCACTGAAAAGATTGATAGCTGTAAATCCCATTGCAATTGCCATCAAAGTAACAAATGACCTGCGTTTATTTTTAATAATGTTACGAAATGCAACTTTTATCCACTGATTCATTTTAGTTCTCCTTATATTCAAATCCTTTATTTTTAAACTATTCAGTTATTCTGCCATCTTCCAGTTGTATCAGCCTGTTCATCTGGTCAAGCAGCCGTTGATCATGTGTTGAAAAAACAAAAGTTGTTTTATCTCTTTTGTTAATTTTTTTCATTATCTCTATGATTGAATTTGAAGTCTTAAAATCCAAATTTGCTGTTGGCTCATCTGCAAGGACTATGGAAGGGTTCGTTATGAGTGCCCTTGCTATGGCAACTCTTTGCCTCTGGCCCCCTGACATTTTATCAGGTCTGTTATTAACAAATTGTTCCAGTTCAACATCACATAAACGTTTAAAGGCTTCTTTTTTTGCCTTTGAGGTGGATGCTCCTTTGATTTGAAGAGGCAGCATTACATTCTCCAGAGCTGACAAAACAGGTATTAGATTAAAAGTTTGGAAAATAAAACCTATTTCATTATTTCTAAATTCTGATTTATCATTGTCTGTTATGTTATTAATTTTTTCCTCATTAAAAAACAAATCACCAGAGCTTGCTTCATCTATGGTGCCAATAAGGTTGAGAAGGGTGGTTTTTCCGGAACCAGATGGTCCCCAAATTGCTGTAAACTCTTCTTTTTTTATAATAAGGTCAATCTCTTTTAAAGCATGGACGATTGTTTCACCCAGATAATAATTTTTTGTTATATTTTTCATTTCAATTAAATGCATTGATTTAACTCCTTTATTTTTCTTTGAGTTTTTTTGAATATGAATTTGTTTTTTCTGTATCACCGTTCTCTTTGTAAATTTTGATTAATTGTTTTTTTTCATTTAATTCTCTCCTTTATTGTTTTGGATGATAATACTCACATATTTACGACTCAAACAAAGCAAATGAGATGAAAGGGTTTTAAAAGGGTATGAGTTGAAATTATGGAGTATAAAAGATATGGTAATTATTTAATTCTAGGTAAAGCAGAAAAGTACAATCTGGCAGACCGGATGGAATTTCACAATTGTCCCCAGAAAAGAATTGGATTAAATAATGATGTAAAAGCTGATTTTATCCTGGCTTTTTATATGCTACATGAGATGCCTGAGCACATAAAATTTTTAAGCGAAGTTAAAACATTGCTAAAAAAAGGAGGCAGGAGCTTGGCTGTTATCTGTCTGATACAAAATATTATAAATTTTCATTGATTGTCATCTTCTGCAAGGAATCATCATATTGTTTTACCATGATCTCCCATGAAAATTGTTCCATATGCCGGGATAATCTTTTTTGCAGGGGCTTATATATTTGACAGTTTACAACCATATCCTCAAGTTTTTCATACATCTCATTTTGTGTATGATATAAAATTTCAGAATGAAATTCCTTTGGCATAAGTTCTGGGTATGACAATCTGTCCGGAAGCAGAGGAACACAGCCATATCTTACTGCTTCAACAACGGCAATGCCAAAATTTTCCTGGATTGCACAGCTTACAACAATGGAACCTTTTTTTAGCCATGCTAAATATTCGTCTCTTGATTCAACATAGTCAAAAACTACTATCTCTTCTTGAAACTTTTCCCGGGCTTTTCTAAAAACATCTGGAATTTTCTTAAATCTTTCACCGAGCAAAGCCAGGGAAAAAGAAATATTTTTTTCTTTTAACCTGGCAAGCACATCAAACACAAACTCAAAATTTTTATCATAGTCCCATCTGTGATTCCATATAATCAAAGGTTTTGGGCTGCTCTTTTGTTTAAAATCAATCAAGCCTGTTTCAAACCTGCATCCTGGATAGACAATTTGAGTTTTTTGTCTTATCTGTTCAATCATCCATTCAGGTTTTGCATCGGGCACCTGTTTGATCACCTGAATTGCAGCATTAATAAAATCTTTTAAATGAAATTTTGAATTAAATAAAACTTTATTGGCAGTTGCAGCAGAAATAATATTAATAAAACTTAAATTCAAATCATATTTTTGTCCTGGCCGTAATGGATAGGACAATTGATTTTCATGGAAATAGAGTAAAACCGGAGGAGTGTTTTTACCGCCAAGGGTTTGTAAATCTGTAAGATTCAGCATATCAGTAGTAAAGATTGCATCGTAATCTGACAGATCTTTAACCTTATTGAAAAAATAGAGGGAAGCACCCCTCATACGCCATTTCCAGAACCTGTCAGGCAGGGTAACAAGTGTTACTTCATGGCGAGAATGCTGCTTGAATCCCAAGGCAAAACCTTTATGGGAACCCCCGAAAAAAGGTTCAAGAAAAAGAATTTTCACAATGTTAACCCTACGGTTTGCATGGAACCCATGTTATATCAACAAAATTTATAATACAAATAAAATTACAACATATTGTTTTTGAAAAATGAACTGTAAAATCTTGGGGTGGTATTTTTTTCTTGTATGCTTATCTTGTGCAGACAATTTATTTTTCAAGGAGTTAATGTGGAAATCAAGAATGTTAAAAAACTGACTGACTACAAATATCTTAACCTTTTTTCCATCAACTATAAAGATCGGAAAAATTGCGATAAACAATGGATTTTTGCATCACGATCAAAGGGATTTAACCCCCTTGAAACAGATTATACAAACCCGGATGCTGTTATAGTTGTTCCACTTCATGTGAAAAACAAAGAGCTTGTAATGATAAATGAATTCAGGGTTTCCCTTGGAGGATATCACTATGGATTCCCTGCAGGCCTTGTGGATAGCGGAGAAAGCATTGAAACTGCTGGAAAGAGGGAACTCCATGAAGAAACAGGGTTGAATGTTACAAAAATATTAAAAAAAAGCCCTGCTGTTTTCTCATCTTCAGGCATGACTGATGAATCTGTAAGCCTGTTGTTTGTGGAGTGTGACGGCAAGCCTACAAACCGCTTTAATGAGGCCTCGGAAGAGATTGAAGTTATAATGCTATCCCAGAAAAACGCAGCAGATCTTTTATGTGACAGCAAAATTAAATTTGATGTAAAATCGTGGATCGTATTAAACATCTTTGCCTCTTACGGGATTATATAAATGTTTTCCAATTTTTTATATTTAATTACAGCACTTGTCATCTATACAACTTCAGAATTGTTTCAAACCGATGATGTTATTCATTTTGATAAAAGC
>CAZYDL010000235.1:0-5713 GCA_964646305.1 uncultured Desulfobacula sp.
TCCCTTTCAAAGACAGCACTGCCCCTGGTTTTTGATTTAAGGACTTCTCTGTAAACAACCTGGGGATTTCCAACATTGACATTGGTTTTAAACTCTTTCAGCATCCTTGAAATAATAATCTCAAGATGAAGTTCCCCCATACCCGATAATATTGTCTGGCCGGTTTCATCATCTTTTCTCATTTTCAATGTTGGATCTTCTATCATGAATTTTTCAAGGACATCATCAAGTTTTTCCTGATCTGCATGGGTTTTGGGTTCAATTGCAATGGAGATAACAGGATCTTCATATTCCATTTTTTCCAAAAAAACAGGATAGTCCTGTGAACACAGGGTATCACCTGTACCTGAATTTTTAAGGCCCACAATACCGATAATATCTCCGGCACTTGCTTCTTTTATGCGTTCCCTTTTATTGGCATGCATTTTCAGAATTCTGGATAATTTCTCTTTTTTATTCAATAACGGGTTAAATACGTCTGAACCTGTCTCGATCCTGCCTGAATAAATCCTTGCAAAGGAAAGCTTTCTTCCTTCAATCATGGAAACCTTGAAAATCAAAGCGGCAAGATGACCGTTTTCCCTGGGTAGAAACTCCAACTCTTCATTGGTTTCAGGGTGTATTCCTTTTATTGGAGGAACATCTTCAGGGCTCGGCAAAAACAATTCAATGGCATTTAACAAAGGCTGAATTCCCTTATTCTTCAATGCGGATCCGCAAAGCACCGGTACAATCTGCCGCGCAATTGTTGCATTTCTAACAGCTTTATTGATTTCTGCTGTGGAAATATCTTCTTCAGAAAGGTATTTTTCCATTATATCATCATCAACTTCTGAGATAGCTTCAAGGAGATTATCTCGATATTCCAGGGCGAGTTTCTCAAATTCCAAAGCAATTTCACTTACTGAATATTCTGCCCCCTTGGTTTCATCATCCCAGGTGATCTGTTTCATATTGATAAGATCAATAACACCAGTGAAATTATCTTCGGCACCCATGGGTATTTGAAGCATCACAGGGTTTGCTTTTAATTTCTCTTTTATGGAATCAACAGCTGCAAAAAAATCAGCTCCGGTCCTGTCCATCTTGTTAATAAAAACCATTCTTGGAACAGAATATCTGTCTGCCTGTCTCCATACAGTTTCAGATTGGGGTTCTACTCCTCCCACAGCGCAAAAAACACCAATGGCACCATCTAATACTCTTAGGGCTCGTTCCACTTCAATAGTAAAGTCAACATGACCTGGAGTATCAATTATCTGAATAACAGATTTATTCCACTCACAGGTGGTTACAGCAGATGTTATGGTAATGCCTCTGTCCTGCTCATCTTGCATCCAGTCCATGACAGCTTCTCCATCATGGACTTCACCTATTTTATATGATTTACCGGTATAATAGAGGATTCTTTCTGTTACAGTGGTCTTACCCGCATCAATGTGCGCCATAATCCCTATATTTCTAAACTGGCTTATATTTTTTTTCTTGCTCATTTTAGTTCCTGCCCTTTAGGGTACGTGTGACCTTCAGGTTATATTCACTATATTATTTTTTTGATCATTGCTAATATTTAAGCTTATATTGATATCTGATTGCATGATTTGTGTCAAGAAGTGAAAAACCTGCCATGGATGTTATACAATATCTGTTCCAATAAAGTTTGCTCTATTTTCTAATTTAAGGATGAAATAAAATACCTTGCTACAAATATTTAAATCACAAAAATATACCTTGCAAATCATTTACAGATTCAATAAAATTATAAATTTAAATATGAACCGCTGAATATTTGCCATGGTATCCAGCAAAAGGAATGTTTGCCTGAAAGGAGCATTGTAGAACTTGTTGCAATGCCCATCCTGTGACTATAAGTTAAACATCCTGGAATGAGCAGATAAAACACTTTAATCCAAATATAATTTTTCAGGAGTTAATAATATTTTATGATTCCAGGTTTTGAAGCACTTGTGGAAGAGAGGATTAAAAAAGCCCAGAAAGAAGGTTATTTTGATAATCTTAAAGGTAGCAATAAACCATTAAATTTGGATGACATGAATGTTCCAAACGATTTTCGGCTTGCACATAAAATATTAAAAAATGCTGGTTTTTTACCTCCGGAAATTGATCTTAAAAAAAAAATAACCCATACTGAACAACTGCTTGAAACAGCACAAATTGATTCCCCTGAAAGGATTAAAATTCAAAAAAAGCTCAATTATCTTTTAACCAAACTAAGCACAACAAGAGGAGAGCTGACCTGCTCTCCCATACTGTCGGATGTATATCGAAACAATATAATAAAAAAAATATCATGATTTTTAAAAATTTAAATAAAAACGGGCTTTTCAAAAGCATATTCACAGCTTATCTTATTTTGCTGCTGCATGTTGTTTTACTTGCCGGAATCGGTGTCACCATTATTCTGTTTAAAGGACTGTATCAATATCTGCCCTGGGTAATGGGCGGAATTGCTCTACTTGTCATGGTCATTGCAGGACTTTTGTATCAACGCATGAAAAACAATTCAGCCCAGATTAAAGAGATCCTTTCCATGCCGCAATTCCAGGACAGAACAGTTGAGATAAAACTTCTTGGAGGGATTGCATCCTTTAAGATAACACCTGAAACAAACCAACACACACTTATTGATAATAATTATTCCAATACACTCTTGATTGAAAACGATATCAACAAAACAGAACAACAAATTTTAAAACTCACAACACTTTTTAAAAAAGATATTATTACAAAAGAAGAGTTTGATAAGGCAAAACAGGATATTATACAAGGATGAAAAGGAGAGTTTATCATGGAAAAAATCAGGCTGGCTCTTTTATCCGGGGGAATTTCTTCGGAAAGGCAGGTATCTCTTAACAGCGGCAAACAAGTATTTCAGGCCCTTGATAAAGATAAGTACGATATTATCCAATATGATCCAAAAACAGATTTACCCCAGCTTGTTAATGATGCCGGCAAAATAGATGCGGCCCTGATCATTCTTCATGGTCCCTTTGGAGAAGATGGGACTGTGCAGGGGCTTTTAGACCTTCTTGATATTCCCTACCAGGGCGCAGGTGTCCTTGGAAGTTCAGTGGCCATGAACAAACTGACAGCCAAGCAGCTTTACACCAATGCAAAGATTCCCACTCCCTCCTGGCTTGCCTTTTCAATGAATGAAAAAATAGATATTGCCGGGGTTACAGGAGTATTAGACCTGCCTTTGGTAATAAAACCTGCCAATGCCGGCTCAAGTGTTGGCATGACAATTGTCAAAAAAGAGGCAGACCTTGAAGACGCATTTAAATTAGGGTTTCAGCATGATGACACCATTATTGTTGAAAAATATATAAAAGGCATTGAACTTACATGTGGAGTTCTGGGCAATGATGATCTTGAGGCAATGCCAGTCATTGAAATCATCCCTGGAGAAGGTCATGAGTTTTTTGATTTTAAAGCTAAATATGTTGCAGGTGAGACAATAGAAATCTGCCCTGCCCGCATTGATGATGATATTACAAACAAAGTTCAAGAGCTTGCCAAAAAAGCTCATAATGCCCTTTTCCTAAAAGGATATTCAAGAACAGATTTTATCTTGAACAATACTGAACTGCAGGTTCTTGAAACCAATACAATTCCAGGCATGACTGCAACAAGTTTATATCCACAATCTGCCAAAGTTGCAGGATACTCTTTTACCAAACTCCTGGACAAACTCATAACACTTGCAATGCAAGAACATAAAAAAATTAAATTAAGGAGATCTTAAATGAAAATTCTCGTGGTTGGCGGCGGTGGTCGTGAACATACAATGGTTTGGAAAATATCCAAAAGCCCTTTGGTAGAAAAAATATATTGTGCTCCAGGCAATGCAGGAACCCAGGAACTTGCACAATCCGTCCCAATCAGTGCAGAAGATATTGATGCCCTTGCTGCCTTTGCCCTGGATAATGAAATTGATTTGACCGTGGTTGGTCCTGAAGGCCCCTTGGTAAATGGCATTGCAGATGTTTTTGAAAAAAAAGGACTCAAGGTGTTCGGGCCCAGCAAAGCTGCTGCAAGACTTGAAGGGAGCAAGGATTTTTCCAAACAGCATATGCTTAAATATAATATCCCCTGTGCTGCCGGCAAACCATTTACCAATGCAGACAAGGCCAAAACCTATGCCAAAGCACTTGGCGCGCCCTGTGTAGTAAAAGCAGACGGTCTTGCTGCAGGTAAAGGTGTAATCATATGTTCAAGCCTTGATGAAGCCTATGGGGCAATTGATTCCATGCTAAATGACAATGCATTTGGAGAAGCAGGCCAAATTGTGGTAGTAGAAGAGTGTCTAAAAGGAGAAGAAGCCTCTTTTATTGCCTTAACAGATGGAAAAACCATACTGCCCCTGCCTGAATCCCAGGATCACAAAAGAATTTTTGATAATGATGAAGGTCCTAATACCGGTGGAATGGGAGCTTATTCTCCTGCTCCTGTTTTAGATCATCTGTTAAGAGAAAAAGCCATGAATGAAGTCATGATCCCGGCTGTTCAAGGTATGGCAAAGGAAGGCACCCCATTTAAGGGTATTCTCTATGCCGGACTTATGGTGGACAAAGATAAAATTAAAGTCCTTGAATTTAACACAAGACTTGGTGATCCTGAAACCCAGCCCATACTCATGAGACTTAAAAATGATCTTGTTCCCTTGATGGAAGCATGCTGTGACGGCACATTACATAATCATTCCACAAAAATAGATCCAAGAGCTGCCATGTGTGTTGTGATCTCTTCGGGCGGCTATCCCGGCGCCTATGAAACAGGAGAAGAGATTAAAGGACTCAATGAAGCCAATCAAGTAAAAGATACCATTGTTTTCCATGCAGGCACTGCCTTAAAAGATAATAAAGTTGTTACTTCCGGGGGGCGGGTTCTTGGAGTAACTTCCCTTGGTGACACTGTTAAACAGGCCATTGACAGAGCTTATGAGGCCTGTTCAAAGATATCATTTAATAATCATTTTCTGCGCAAAGACATTGGTGCAAAAGCTTTAAAAAGACTTTCCATACCACCTGAGGTGGGAGTTATCATGGGAAGTGATTCTGATTTTCCTGTCATGGAAAAAACCCTCTTAATTTTAAAGAAATTTGAAATTCCATATTATGTTACTGTATCTTCTGCCCACAGAACTCCTGCTGCTGCAAGCCGACTTGCCATTGAAGCTAAAGAGAAGGGCATTAAGGTTTTGATCTGCGGAGCTGGGCATGCAGCACACCTTGCAGGTGTAATTGCCGCCCACACGACTCTTCCTGTTATAGGGGTTCCCATTGATTCATCTGCACTCCAGGGCATGGATTCATTGCTTGCCACTGTACAGATGCCTCCTGGAATTCCAGTATCAACCATGGCAATCGGCAAATCAGGAGCCCATAATGCAGGTATATTTGCTGCCCAGATCCTTGGAGTTTCAGATCCTGTAATGGCTGAAAAACTTGCAGCTTTTAAACAAGAGATGGCAGACAAGGTTGAAAAAAAGGCAAAAGCCTTTGCATGATAAAAATAAAATAGTTATTGTTGATGCAAAAAGACCTGAACCAGATATAATAAAAAGAGCCGGGAAAATTATCAAGAACAATGGTGTGGTAATTTTCCCGGCTCAATGCCTTTATGGAGTTGCAGTCAATGCTTTAAATGAACAAGCTGTAAAAAAAGTTTATAATTTAAAACAGCGGCCTTT
>CAZYDL010000236.1:0-5711 GCA_964646305.1 uncultured Desulfobacula sp.
CCATATATATTGGTGAATATTTTCTTATTTATGAACTCTCCACTTAAAATAGGTTTGATCAGCTATCGAAGCAATCCGCACTGTGGCGGCCAGGGTGTATATATCAGACACCTGAGCCATGCCTTAAGTGATCTTGGCCATGATGTTGAAGTCATTGCAGGCCCGCCTGATCCAATGGTAAACAATAATGTTAAGCTGACCATGCTTGAGACTCTGGATCTTTATAATCCCGAGGATCTTTTCAGGACTCCGGGCTTAAATGAATTAAAAAATCCAATCAACCTGATTGAGTGGCTGGATGTATCAACCATGGGATATCCTGAACCTTTAACCTTTGGTATGAGGGTAAACCAATATCTTAAAAAAACTGAAAACCATTATGATATAATCCATGATAATCAAAGTCTGTCCTACAGTATTTTATCCATGTCACGAAGGATGCCGGTCACTGCAACTATCCACCATCCCATGACAGTGGACAGAAAACTTGCAGTGCAGAGCACAAAGTCATTTATCAAAAAAATTAAAGCCTTGCGATGGTATTCATTTATCACTATTCAAAAATATGTTGCCCAGCGCTTATCACGTATTATTACTGTTTCTGAGACTTCAAAAAGAGATATTGCAAGGGAATTTAATATTGATCAATCAAAATTTACAACCATTCCCATAGGTATTGACACCAATAATTTTTATCCCATGCAAACCATAAAAAAACTCTCCAACCGCATTATTGTAACCAATAGCGCTGATACCCCTTTAAAGGGGCTTTATCATCTTTTGTATGCAATAAAAAATGTTTTAAAAATACGGCGGGTGAAACTGGTTGTCATTGGAAGTCCAAAAAAAAATGGTGGTATTGAAAAACTGATTAAAAAACTTGATATTGGACAATATATTACATTTACTGGCCGCATTGATCATGAACAATTTGTAAAAGAATATGCCAGGGCAGGTATTGCCATTGTGCCTTCTTTATACGAAGGATTTGGATTGCCGGTGGGAGAAGCCATGGCGTGCAGAATACCTGTAATATGTACAACAGGCGGTGCTTTGCCTGAAGTTGCAGGAGATGCTACGAAACTTGTGCCTCCAGGCAGTGCAAAGGCACTGGAAAAAGCTATTCTGGAGCTAATGGATGACCCTGATCAGCGGGAAATGCTTGCCCAAAAAGGGTATGACAGGGTATTAAAAGAGTTTACCTGGGAAAAAACTGCTGTTAGAACGGTACAGGCCTATAGAGAGTCTATTAATGATTACCATTGATTTTAACAAGCTTGATATAAAACCAGGTGACAGAATTCTTGATATTGGATGCGGCGAGGGCCGGCATACCATAAAGGCATGCCAGCAAAACAATACATTCTGTGTTGGAGCAGATTATGGATTTGAAAATCTTGTTACAACAAAAGAAAAATTAAAATTTCATGGCAAGCTTGATGACCTCTCCTGTAAAAGTTTTGACCTCTCGTGTATGGACATTACAAACCTGCCTTTTTGCAATGACAGTTTTGATATTGTTATCTGTTCTGAAGTATTAGAGCATATTTGCGATGATAAAAAAGCCATGTCAGAGCTTGTCAGGATTTTAAAGCCGGGAAAAACCCTTGCTGTCAGTGTGCCAAGGTTCTGGCCCGAGAAAATCTGCTGGTTTTTATCAGATGAGTATTTTAATGCCAATATGGGGCATGTCAGAATATACAAAAAAAGTGCTTTGATTAACAATATTGAATTTTTTGGGGTTAAACATTTTGCCCTGCATCATGCCCACAGTATCCATGCTCCCTTCTGGTGGTTAAAATGTTTAATTGGGCCTGCAAAGACAGATTCAAAAATTGTAAACCTTTATCATAAACTGCTTGTGTGGGATTTGATGAAAAAGCCAAAAATAACTTGTTTTGCTGATAAATTATTAAACCCGGTTTTGGGCAAAAGCCTTGTACTTTATTTTAGAAAAATATGAGATATGGAGGATATACACAATGAATCGACTGTTTTTTTGTTTACTTATATTTATTATTTCTGTCATGATTCAGTCATGTGCCACAACAAAAAAAAACATTATGAGAAGTGACCCATTGATAGGCAGGATAATCAATGCCAAAACAGGTCAAACCATTGATTTGAGTTCTTTGGTAAAACAGATAGGCGCAAGCGATGTGATCTATCTTTCTGAAAAGCATGACAACCCTGAACACCATAAATTTCAGCAGAAAATAATTCAAGGCCTGATCCAAACCGGCCTGGAGCCAAGCATGGGGTTTGAATTTTTCTCCATGGATAATACACCTGATCTGCTCAATTTTATTGATGCAGGCAAGGTTGATCACTCTGCAAAAATAGAAAATATAATAGAGGCTGATTTAAGAAGAAAACTTGACTGGAATAATCAATCCAATGAAATGTGGAAATACTATTTTGATCTTTTAAGCATTGCCCAGAAAGAAAACTTTAACGTGGCAGGAATTGATCTTCCCGGCACCTTGAAAAAAAGAATTACACGCAAGGGTATTAATGGTATTTCGCCCATTGAAAAGGAGATGGTTTTTTCAACCCATTTGTCTGATGGTGAATATAAAGATTATATGTATTCCATATTTCAAGCTGTCCACTGTGGTATGGGAAATGAGAAAATGCAGTCAAGATTATATGATACATGGGTGGCAAGAAATGATAAAATGGCATTGTCAATTACTCAACTTGTCAAACACAGCAATGGACCTGTTATCATTATAATCGGGGGTGGGCATACAGAATATGGCCTTGGAGTCATCAACAGGGTTGCAGCGATGGATAAAAGCATTACCCAGGTTAATGTCTCTTTACAGGAGATTCGTGTAAATTCATCTGATTTGTCAGAGTATATAAAACCCCTTGAACTAACTGGTTTTGAATCAGTTTTGCCGGCAGATTTTATCTATTTTACACAAAGAGTATCCTATGAAGATCCTTGCAGGGAATTTGAAAAATCCCTGAAAAGGATGAAAAGCCATAAATAAAGCCTAAAAGAGAAACCATGAGTTTAATTTTCAGCCTTAAAAATATTTCAAAAACCTATGGAGATGATACACTTTTCCAAGATCTTTCCATTGATTTTAAATTAAATGAGCAGCTTGGACTCATTGGAATGAACGGTTCCGGCAAATCAACACTGTTAAAACTCATTGCCAGAAAGATTGAGCCCGATAAAGGCCAGGTAGTTGGTAAAGCAGGCTTGAGATTTATTTATCTTCCCCAGCAGGACAGCCTTGACCCTGAAAAAACAGTACAGCAGATTTTATATGATAGTGTCAATAACAAGCTGTTTGATGAAAGGCAGCGCCATAAAATTGTTCAGACATCTCTTGGTAAAGGCGGGTTTAACGATCCTGATATATTATCAAAAAATTTATCAGGGGGATGGAAAAAAAGACTTGCCATAACCAGGGCTCTTTGCTGCAAACCTGATGTTCTTTTACTGGATGAGCCAACCAACCACCTTGATATTAATGGTATCCTATGGCTGGAAGATCTGTTAAAAAAGCCTGGGTTCTCTTTTATTGTTGTAAGCCATGATCGTTCATTTTTGGAAAATATTTGTTTAAATGTCATGGAGATCGGCAAATATTATCCCCGGGGCTTTTTCAAAATTCAAGGCCAATATAAGAAATTTGATAAAGAGAGAAAAAAAGTTCTGCTAGCGCAGCAAAAGCAGCAGGAATCCATGGCAAGTAAGATGAGAAGAGAAGATGAATGGCTGCGCCAGGGTCCAAAGGCAAGAAGTACAAAAGCAAAATATCGAATTGAGCAGGCCCACAATTTAAGAGAACAGCTTAATATTCTGAGGCAGAAGAACAGGGATACTGCTGCTTTGAATATTGATTTTTCAGCCACAGGCAGGCAGACAAAAAAATTATTAAAAGCATTTCATCTTAAAAAAAGTTTAAATAATAAAAAATTATTTTCTGATATTAGCTTTCAACTCAGTCCAGGGTTCTGTCTTGGAGTTGTGGGAGAAAACGGCAGTGGGAAATCAACTTTTCTATCAATCCTGGAAAAGCAGATGCAGCCCGATGAAGGTAAAGTCCAGTGGGCAGAGAATTTAAAAATAGCAGTCTTTGATCAGAATCGTTCAATGCTCAATCTAGAATCAACATTGAAACAGGCCCTTAACCCGGCAGGAGGTGACAGTGTTAATTATAAAGGAAAACCAGTTCATGTGGTGACCTGGGCAAAACGTTTTTTATTCATGCCTGACCAGCTTGATATGCAGGTTAAAAGCCTTTCCGGAGGTGAAAAAGCAAGGATTCTGCTTGCCAATATCATGCTTTCTCCCTGTGATATACTTTTTCTGGATGAACCAACCAATGATCTTGATATTCTGTCTCTTGAGGTTCTTGAAGAGAGTATTAAACAATTTTCAGGAGCTGTTGTAATTGTATCACATGACCGGTTTCTCATGGACAGGGTCTGTCATAAAATTTTATATCTCGATTCTGACAAGGGCGCACTGTTTTTTAAAAATTTTGATCAGATTCTGCACTTTCGTCGGGAAAATACTCCCGCAAAACAGCAAAAAATTAAAAAAATTGTAAAGAAGAAGAAACCTGCTGCCATAGCCTTTACATATAAAGATAAATATGAATTAGAGCATATTGAAGAAAAAATTTTAACGCAGGAAGACCTGGTTGAGGATTTAACCAATACAATTCAGGACCCTGAAATAATAAATAACCCTGGGAAAATGAAACTCTTTTGTTCAAAGCTTGAACAATCCCAGAAACAGGTTAATGTGCTCTATGAGAGATGGGAAGCGCTTGAAAATAAAAAACTAAGATCCACTTAAAGATAAATTTAAAATAAAAGCTTTGCTAATTCCTGTCAATAACTGGTTAAAGCGTTGATTCATCCCTGATTCGCACTTAAGAAAATTTAACAAAAAGCCGATTGTATATGGAAGTTAATGGATATTAAGATAATCGCTTATTATTTCAAGGGGCAGACTGTATGGAACTTGAAGATTTAAAAAAAGATGGTATGGATAATTTCTATGATGAAATTCTTTCATTCCCTCCTGAAAGGCGCAATAACAAATGGTCAGTCTCATGGTCAGATTTGATGATGACCATGTTTATTTTTTTTGCGGTCATGTATATCTATCAGACTGGCAATAGTGACCTTTTGTTTGGAGATGGCCCTGGGAAAAATCATATATCAGATAAAGGGTCGCACAAAGTATTGAATATCGGTATAACTGCTAACCCATCCAAAGTATATGACCAGACAAGACAGGCGATTTCTGAAGTAATGGTTACCCATCCTGATTCGGTTGAGTTAATGCAAGATGGAGCCGTAAGAATTGTCCTTGCAGGAGATCTTCTGTTTGATCCTGGCAGGGTTGATTTAAAAATAGGAGCACGGTATCAGCTTAATCAGATCGCAAGAGTGCTCAATGAAAATGATCTTGCAATTAATGTTGTAGGGCATACTGATGATGCACCAACGCGTTCTAAGCAATATCCTACCAATTGGGAGCTTTCTTCAAAAAGAGCTGTAATGGTTGCAAGATATTTAACAGAAGCAGCCGGGGTTGATGAAAAAAGAATATTTGTAAGTGCCCACTCTTTTCATGAATCTGTCATGCCCAATGATACTTCCTATAATCGAGCTTTAAACAGGCGTGTGGAGATTATTTTGACTAAACTCAAACCATATGCGCAATCTAATAATTA
>CAZYDL010000237.1:0-5637 GCA_964646305.1 uncultured Desulfobacula sp.
GCAACCAATGCGTTTCATGCCATGGAAGAAACAGGTGGTGAACTGAACGTCACCCTGAAAGAGATTGAACTTGGAGAATTTGATCGGATCAATCCAGATATGAAAACCGGTGTTTATGCCTGCCTAACAATAGCAGACACAGGCATGGGTATGAATAAAAATTTAATAAAAAAAATTTTTGACCCCTATTTTACCACTAAAAAAATAGGTAAGGGTACAGGGATGGGATTATCAGTTGTACACGGCATTGTTAAAAGTATGGAAGGTGCTATCCATGTATATAGCGAGCCAGATAAGGGTACTGAATTTCATGTTTATCTGCCCTTGGTTAAGAACTTTTCTCAAAAGAACGAAACCCACCAAACAATAAAACCACTCCAAGGCGGCATGGAGCGGATTCTTCTTGTTGATGATGAAGAGGCAATCATTACAATGGAAAAGCTGATGCTTGAACGTCTGGGATATCAGGTTACTTCATACACCAGCAGCATTGATGCCCTTGAAGTTTTTAGGGCTGACCCAGATAAATTTGATGTTGTCATCACTGATCTTCAAATGCCAAATATGTCGGGAAAAAAATTATCAGCTGAATTTACTAAAATTCGTTCTGACATCCCTGTATTGCTTTGTACTGGATTCAGCGACACCATGTCCGAAGAGAAGGCCTCATCTATAGGAATTAAAGGTGTTCTGCTGAAACCTATTGTGATGAAGGATCTTGCCTATACAATACGTAAAACCCTGGATGCAAATGGACAATAAAACCACAACAAAAAATTTACCTGTGCAGCTGGAACATCAAAAAAAAATTATTGCATTATTATTCAAAAAAACATATTGAGCAGCATAACAAACTATAGGAAAACTAAAATGCAACCACAGGAAATAGAAGATTTAAGCTTTAAAATAATAGACAAAGAGGCAGGAAAACACAGCTTTGACAAAGCTCAGTGGAACATAGTCAGACGGATGATCCATACCAGCGCTGATTTTGAATACATGGATACAATAAGATTTTCCAATGATGTTGTGAAAAAAGGCATTCAGGCAATAAAAAATGGGTGTAAAATCTTTACAGACACCAATATGGCAAGGGTTGGTATCAGGAAAAAAGAGACTGCTTTATTTGGCTGTAGTGTCAATTGTCTCATTGCAGATCAAAATGTTGCCAAAAAAGCAAAACAAACCGGAACCACAAGGGCAGTCGCTGCCGTGGATATGGCATGCGACCACATGGAAAATGGCATATATGTAATTGGAAATGCTCCCACTGCTCTTTTACGGCTAATTGAATTGATAAAGGACAAAAAAGCAAATCCTGCTTTAATCATAGGCTTTCCAGTGGGCTTTGTTAATGCAGCAGAATCCAAGGATGAACTAATGGCAAATAATTTTTCTTATATCACCAATAAGGGAAGAAAAGGCGGATCCAATATTGCAGCAAGTATTGTAAATGCCCTTGCCATAATGGCTGCACAGACTATTACACAATAATTATTGCTTCAACTTTTACATTGACAGAAAGATTTGCATGGTCAGAGTAAAGGCATACCGCTTTAATGTTAAATTAAGCATCCAATACTCAACATTAATATCAGGAGGGGATCATTAAAGGATTTGTCATAGGCGGCACTGGCAGCGGAACCGGAAAAACCACGATCTGCCTTGCAATGTTAGCATATCTTGTTGACAAAGGATATAAAACAGCTTCTTTTAAAATTGGTCCTGATTTTATTGATCCAGGGCATCACAGGAAAATTACAGGAAAAACAAGTTTTAATCTTGACTCCTGGATGCTTTCCAGAAAATATAATACCAGGATATTTAAAGAGAATACAAAAAATTCTGATATTGCTGTTATTGAAGGTGTAATGGGGCTGTTTGATGGATATGATGCCCTTAGTGAAATAGGTTCCACAGCCCAGATGGCAAAATGGCTTGATTTACCTGTTGTCCTTGTTGTAAATGCCGGAGGAATGGCAAGAAGCGCTGCTGCCATTGTTAAAGGCTTTGAAGAGTTTGATCAGGATCTTAAAATTGCAGGAGTAATTTTCAGCAAGACAGGCAGTAAACGCCATTATGAGTATTTAAAAAATTCTGTTGAACAAAACTGCAAAACAAAATGCCTTGGGTTCATGCCGAAAAACTCTGATATTATAATGCCGGAAAGACATCTCGGCCTGGTAACAGCAGATGAATTTGATGTTAAACCAGAGGTTCTTGCATCTCTTATCTCCATGGTAAAAAACCATATTGATATGCCGGCTTTAATTAATGGTCTTAATAGTTTTGACTCCAAGGAAAATTATAAACCCCAGAGCAATAAACAAGATAAAACAGGTGTTATTTCCCATGGACCTTTAGCAAGGATTGCCGTGGCAAGAGATAAGGCATTCTGCTTTTATTATCAGGACAATATTGATATTTTAAAAAAATTTGGAGCCAAAATTCTTGAATTTTCACCCCTGAATGATGACAAACTGCCTGGAAATATAGATGGAATTTATCTTGGCGGGGGATATCCTGAAATGTTTGCAGAAAAATTAGCTAAAAATAAAAATTTATTGAGTGAAATCAAAGAAAAAAGCCTTGCAGGAATGCCTGTTTATGGTGAATGCGGAGGGTTTATGTTCCTTTGCAATAAACTATCTGCCTCCAATGATACAGGCGATACTTTACAGCATTCCATGTCAGGCTGTTTTGATTTTAATGTTAAAATGTCAAAAAAGCTTCGATCCCTTGGATACAGAGAAATCACTTTTAAAGAAGATTGCATCATAGGGAAAAAAGGAGAAAAAGTAAGGGGGCATGAATTTCATTACTCTTCTCTGGAAAATCCTGATATTGATATCGCCAATGTGTATAAAGTGACGAGCCGTGCAGGACAGGATATCTCCCTTAAAGGTTATAAATTTTTTAATACCCTTGGCAGTTACCTTCATATTCATTTTGGCAGCAATGAAAATAGTGCCAGGCAATTTGTTAACTCCTGTACAAATTTTAAAAATACAAAGCTTCAACATGTCATCTAAAGCAAAAGTTCTTAAAAAAGGATTTACCACTGGTGCAGCAGCAGCAGCAGCTGTAAAAGCAGCTCTGCTGGCTCTTTTTGCAGACAAGCCTGAAAGCGTTAACATCAAATTTTTAACAGGTGAAAAAAAAAATATAACTATTTACTCTGTAGAAAAAACAGCAGATCAGGGCTGTAAAGCAATTGTTATAAAAGATGCCGGGGATGACCCGGATATTACCCACAAGGCAAAAATAGGGGCAAAAATAATAGTATCTGATGCAGATCAAACAATAATAAATATTGCGGGCGGAAAAGGGGTGGGAACAATAACTAAACCAGGCCTTGAACTGCCCGTGGGAGAACCTGCCATTAATCCGGGCCCAAGGATAATGATTCAAAACTCTGTCAAAGAGGTCTTTGAAACATTTAATATAAAAAACAGACAGGTGGATATTGAAATTTTTGTTCCCAAAGGCGAGCTGCTTGCAAAGAAAACCTTAAATGCCCGCCTGGGAATCATGGATGGTATTTCAATCCTCGGCACCACAGGCATTGTTACCCCCATGTCCCATGATGCTTATATTGCCACCATTAAATCAGGAATCTCTGTTGCCGCTGCCAAAGGAATAGATACGCTTGTTTTTACGACTGGCCGACGCAGTGAACGTTTTGCCATGCTTAAGTTTAAAGAGATGAAAGAAGAAGCTTTTATTCAAACCGGGGATTTTTTCAAGGCATCCCTTGATAGGGTACTGCTGCAACCCAAAATTCAAACCGTTGTTTATACAATTTTTTTTGGCAAAGCTGTCAAAATGGCAATGGGGTTTGAACATACACATGCTGCTAAATCAAAATTAACCCTTAAAGAACTTGGAGCATGGGCAGCCCAGACAACACAAGACCAGGAGTTGGAAAAACAAATTATAAATGCAAACACAGCCCGTCATGCGTTTGGGTTTATTCATCCTAAATACCCTGAGTTGATGAAACTTATTGGAAATAAAATTAAAAAAAGTGCAAACAATTTTTCATCTAATAAAATAAATATCAGAGTGGTTATTTTTGATTTTAATGGTAAAATCGCCCATGACTCAATAAGTCTGCTGTAGTTTATATCTAAAGCTAAAACACGAAAAAAGAAGAAACTATTTAAAATCCTATAATATCAATCTAAAATAATATGAGTTCTTCCTGGAGGGCTGGAATACAAAAAGGGTCTGGCACATAATTATTTTTTTCTTACAACGGGAAAATCTGTATTACATAAATCATTTGAAGAGCAGGATGAGCATCCTGTTCCACAACTGCAATCACCTTCTCCCTTATATATTTTAACAAAACTTCTCACACTGAATAATATTGCACCGGCCACTATAATTCCAACAATAACTATATCCATGATCTTTTCCTTTTATAATGTGTTTTTTTTAACCTTTGAACCACACGCAATCAAACAGGTTATTCAAAGGTCTTTTTTTTACATGATGATGGAGCCGGCCTGATAGCAGATAACAGATAATCCAAAGGCAAGAGCCGTATTAAATACAACGGAAAAACCAGCCCATTTCCAGGAACCAGCTTCCCTTGCAATACATACCACGGTTACAAAACAGGGAGCATAAAAAATGGTAAATATAATCAGGCTGAATGCAGTCAAGGGCCCCCATCCTTCTGCTGCTTTTAATCTTTCAGAAAGAGAAGCTGTCTCTTCCGGGTCAACTTCACCAAGAGAATATGCAGTACCAAGGGTTGACACCACAACTTCCTTTGCAGCAAAGCCACCGACAAGAGCAATGTTGGTCCGCCAGTCAAAACCTGCAAATTTTGTTATAACTTCAAGTGAAGTACCAATTCGGCCGGCAATGGAATTTTTTAATCCTGCCTTGGCTTCATCAAGATCAATCTGGGTAAGGTTGGTTTTTATTGCCACAGCCCGGGCAGACAATTGATCCTGTTCAAGATTTTCAATATCACTTAAAATTGCTGCACCAGCCCGGGATGTTATGGCAATTCTCTGATCTTCAAACACTCTGATTCGATTTTCATCAAGTCCTGGAAATGTCATCATGGCCCAGATCACAATTGAAACACCAAGAATAACAGTACCAGCCTTTTTAATATACTGCCAGGTTCTTTCCCATGTATGAATCAAAACACCTTTCAATGTCGGCATCCTGTATGGCGGCAATTCCATGACAAAAGGAGTTGCTTCTCCTCTTATTATGGTAGAACGTAAAACCCAGGCAACAATCAAGGCACCAAGCCAGGCAATCATTGTAATTAAAAGCATCATCTGTGCCTCATTTTCAGCAAAAAAGGCAGCAATCAAAAGTGCAAAAACAGGAAGCTTGGCACCACAGTTCATAAACGGAACTGTTAAAAGAGTTGCAAGTCTCTCTTTTGGAGATTTTAATGTCCTTGCTGCCATAACACCTGGCACTGCGCAACCTCCTGCAATACCGCCTGATACTATAAATGCCATTACAGAACTGCCGTGAAGTCCAAACATTCGAAAAACCCTGTCCAGCATAAAAGACATCCGCGCAAGATAGCCGGAATCTTCAAGCAGGGCAATGCCAAAAAACATGAACATAATTAAGGGAACAAAACCAAGCACTCCGCCT
>CAZYDL010000238.1:0-5593 GCA_964646305.1 uncultured Desulfobacula sp.
AATTTTGGGTTATAATTTGTTGCCCTGGTGGGTCATTTTTAGGTTAGCAAAACTAAATACTCTCAAAATAAAAAAATACTGATTATATACTCAGCTCAACTCAATGACATTCAACATACAACATATATATTTGGATGACAAATATATTTTGATTTATGAAATTAAAATATATAAAAATGTATTTTGATCAAATGGATTGAGCTTTATTCCATTTTTTTTGAGTGAAAAATACCCTCCATTCTGATTCCTTTATCCAGCCATTTACTTTAAGTGCCAACAATCTAAAACAGATTATATGAAATATCTCTTTTCTGAATGTTTTTCTTGACATGAATCCTGAAACATAATACATATGAATAAATGTTCAATTGAAGAGGTGAATATATGGAGATTTGTTCAAAAAAATGCATAAACCAGGAAAAAGTAGAAAAAACTATTCAGTCATTTCCCATACAAGATATAGTTGTGGGGATTGCAGAAATTTTCAAGGCATTAAGTGATCCATCCAGATTAAAAATTGTTCTTACCCTGTTATCACGGGAACATTGCGTATGCGATATTGCAGTGATTTGCTCACAAAGTGAATCTGCTATTTCCCACCAGCTAAGGATTTTACGGGCCTTAAAAATTGTTAAAAACAGAAGAGAAGGCAAGATTGTCTATTATTCTCTTGATGATGATCATGTAAAGGCTTTAATTCAAATGAGCCTTGATCATCTTAACCACTAAATTGATAAATCAGAGTAAATTGTATGGGTGAGGCAAACCACAATATAACCTGATTATAAAAAAAAGGAGATTTTTGAATAATATTTTTCCAAAAAACTATTATTCGCAAATCTGATATCATATGAATTTGATGTATAATATTTTTAAAGAAGTATGGCATATCTATCTTGATGTATCCATATTCATGCTGTTTGGATTTTTTGTTGCAGGCTTACTATATGTTTTTTTTAAGGCAGATAAAATTAAAAAATATCTTGGAACAGGGAAAATTAAACCAGTTTTTTTAGCTGCTCTGTTTGGTATTCCCATACCTCTGTGATCATGTGGTGTCATACCTGTGGTCACAGGTTTAAAAAGACAGGGGGCAAATAATGGTGCAGCACTTTCATTTATGATTGCCACTCCTGAATCAGGTGTTGATTCCATTGCCGTTTCCTGGGCAATGCTTGATCCTGTCATGACAATTGTAAGACCCATTGCTGGATTTATTACTGCTGTCTCCACAGGAATTGCAGAAAATTATTTTGGACAGAAAGAGTATCCAAAAAACATTGAACAGCAAGGCTGTCAAATCAGCTCCAACAAACCGGAAGAAACCAAACCCGGCAGCACCTGAGGCTGTTCCACACCAACGGATACGGTCGTGTCCAACAGTGATAAAAAATTACACTTAAGATTAATGGAAGGAATGAAATATGCCTTTGGTGATTTACTTCCGGATATTTCAAAACCATTTATTTTTGGTATTTTTATTGCCGGGATTATAAGTTTCTTTTTCCCTGAAGACCTTACAGTCTGGGCAAATCAACATCAATTTTTATCCATGTTGATGATGCTTGCAGCTGGCATTCCCATGTATGTATGCGCAACATCTTCAACCCCCATTGTTGCTGCATTGATAATAAAAGGATTAAACCCGGGAGCTGCCTTGATTTTTTTACTGGCAGGGCCTGCCACCAATGTGGCAACAATTAATGTGGTAAAAAAAATATTTAATACAAGGACTCTTATTATATATCTGTCCATGATTACCATTTGTTCTCTTGCCATGGGGTTTTTTGTAGACTGGCTTTATCTGTTCATGGATATCGAGGCAAAAGCTGTGGTGGGCCAGGCATCTGAAATTATACCATATAGCCTGCAGCTGACCTGTGCAATAATCCTTTCATTATTAATGGTATGGAATTTGGCTGGGGATTTGATTAAAAAAAAACAACTTAAAACAATAGCATAAATTTCATTATATAATGTTATTCAGGACATTGAAAAAACTATCAATGTCCTTTTTTGAATTATAAAGATGGGGTGAAATACGAATATTGTTTCCCCTTATGCTTACAAAAATTTTATTTTCAGCAAGTTTAACACCAAGGTCTTTATTGATATTATCTTTCAGTAAAATACCTGTCATATGCGGTGCACTATATTGTTCCAGGGGAAGAGAAAAATTATTCTCCTCTGCTGTTTTTCTAATATAATCTATTAAATTTTTAATTGATTGTGAAATATTTTCAATTTTCCAGGCAAGAATCTGTTCCAGAGCAGCCTTGACAATCGGTGTCAGGGAAAAATTGCTTGCTTCTCCAACATCAAACCTCCTTGCTCCGGGCTGATATTGTTCCCTGTAATCAACAAGCATTGAAAAATCTTCAGATCCTTTTCTATTTAACCAGTTTTCCTCCAAAGGAATGCCATTGTCCTGCCATTTAGGAGCAATATAGCAAAAGCCAAATCCATATGGTCCAAGCAGCCATTTATGGGCAGCGGTAATAAGGAAATCAGGTTTTACCTCATTTACATCAAAGGCCATGGCCCCCAGAGATTGAGTGCCGTCAATGACAAGGGCGGTTTTATTTTCTCTGCATTTTTCCCCGATAATGGAAAGGTCAAGAGTTGTCCCGTCAGTCCAGTGACAATTGGGCAGAGCAGCAACAGCGGTTTTTTTGTCAATCTCATTTAACACTGCATTTGTCCAGTTATTATCTTTTGGTCTTTTAACTATTTTTATGCTACAGCCTGTTTCCTTTGCCTTTCTTTGCCAGGCGTAAATATTTGACGGAAACTGCTCTTCCAATACAACTATATTTTCAAAGTCTGCAATGGGAATGTTTTTTGCTGCAATGGAAATTCCATAGGATACGGCAGGTATAAGGGCAATATTATCTGCATTACTGCCAATAAGTTCTCCAAATAGAAGCCTTACATCTTCCATGGATGAAAAAAAATGAGAAGAAGTGATCATCCAGGGATTCTGTTTCATATCCAGAGCTGCTTTTCCTGCAAAATGAGCTTTTTTCATCAAAGGGGATGTAAAAGCACAATTAAGATAAACAACATCATCTGAAATACTGAATAAATCTTTTTGGCAAGGTATCATGGCAGACTCCTGCTTTATTATTAAATTAAATTTTTTATTGCAAAATAGATCAATGGAATAAATATGGCCGGCAGCATATTACCCACCTTGAGTTTTTTTTCCCTAATCATATTCAAACCAATCCCCACAATCAAAAGGCCCCCAATGGCGGACATCTGGCCTATTACAACCGGGGTAAGCATTGGTTTGACAACTCCGGCAAGAAGTGTGATGGCTCCTTGATAGATCAGCACTGGAACTGCTGAAAAAAGGACACCTATCCCCAATGAAGAACTTAAAAGGATACTGACAATACCATCTAAGGCTGCCTTGGCAAACAATGTGTCATGATTGCCGGTAAGACCGCTTTCAAGTGACCCAACAATGGCCATTGAGCCAACACAATACATTAATGAAGCAGTAACAAAACCTGTTGAAAAACCATTGGCAGATTTTGATAGTTTTGCTTCAAAAAACTTTCCCAGCTGTTCCAGATAATTTTCAATACCAATCATTTCTCCAATCAGAGATCCAATGGCAAGGCTGATAATAATAATCAAAAGATCATTACATCCAAGCGCACCCTTGATTCCAATAAGAATAACAGCAAGGCCAATGGCCTGCATCACCGTTTGATTGTATTTTTCAGGAATTTTATTCTTAAACCCGATTCCAACCACGCTGCCTGCAATAATAGTCAGGCAATTGACAATTGTTCCCAGCACAATACCCCACCAGTTTCCATGAAGAAAGATTTTTTAATATAACTTACTATATTTTTAATATTCTGACATCTAACATACTACATCTTTGTTTGTTGGCAAATATTTTTCCTGGTTTAAAAAATTTTTAGGAAACCAGCATTTTAACAAGCTGTGCAAATCCAAATCCACCCTCTTTTTTGGTTATCCAGGCAGGTTTGGATTCAAGGGTGTCCTGAAAGGCAAGAACATTGGCAACACCCACAGAGTTGGGAAAATATTCAAACATGGGTTCATCATTGGGTGAATCCCCGGCAAAAACAACATTTTCCTTAATCAAATCAAGATCTGTTTTAAATATTTCTTTAAACATTATTTTTGTCATGGAAAGCTTATCATAATTTCCAAACCACCCGTTGACATGAATGGAGCTTATCTTTGCTGTGGCACCCTCCTGCTCAAAAATATCAACAATTTTATTAATCTCAGGTTGAGAAAGAGCAGGGACATCTTCTGAAAAATCAATGGCAAGGTCAGCTTCCCTATATGGCTGATCTGCTGACACCACACACCCTGGAACCTGCGTTAAAATTTTTTGTTCTATGGCAGCAAGCTTTTTTTTGTCTTCTGCCCGCTCCTGGTCATTCTTAAAATATCTTTTGATCATTTTTTTTGCATTAATATCATAGGAAAAATAGAAAGCTCCATTTTCACCAACAACTCCTTTAACAGGCCACATTCTTGCTATATGATCACACCAGCCGGCAGGACGTCCGGTAATTGGAATTACTTTTATACCTGCTTTATCAAGGTCTTCAAGAGCTTTAAAAGCAAGGGCAGGAATTCTTCCCTTATAAGTTATGGTGTCATCAATATCAGTGAGAAGATATGTGATGGAGGCTTTTTTGTCCCTTGGAAAATTCTCTATTGGCTTCATCATTTTTGATATGAACTTTTAAAAAAATTATAAGTTTTTCTCATGCTTTTCGTGTGAACTTCAGCTTATTGTGTGGTAAATCAATAACTAAAAATCAGATCTGCCGGCTTCTGCCCTTTAGGGTACATGGCAGTTATTTTTCTTTTTCAATCAAACCCTTAACAAACCATCGCTGCATGAACAGAACCACGAGTATAGGAGGCACCATGACCAGGACAGCAGCACCAAGGGCAATATTCCACTCGGGAAGGTCATCAGCCTGGGGAATCAGATTTTGAAGACCGATAACAGCAGTTGTCATCTTGGGATTGGTTGTAATAAGCAGAGGCCAGAGATATTGATTATATCCATATACAAACTCAATAACCACAAGGGCTGCAATATTTGTTTTGGATAGAGGCAATAAAATTTTCCTGAAAAATGTCATGGGAGATGCACCATCGATTTTTGCAGCCTCGCAAAGCTCTTCCGGCACAGTTAAAAAGAATTGCCTGAACAAAAAAGTACAGGTAGCAGAGGCAACAAGGGGAAGAATAAGTCCTGTATAAGAGTCAAGCAGGCTCCAGTTTAAATTGACACTGATTTCATGACCGCTGAACCAGGTCATCAGAGCGTTCAGGTGTAAAAGATCCCATAGTGCCTGGACAGGGGTTAAAACATTGGCAGCCATTTCATAGGTTGGAAGAATCCTGACTTCCACGGGCAGCATTAAAGTACAGAAAACCGATGCAAAAGCCACAACCCTGAATTTGTAATCAAAATAAACAATGGAAAAAGCGCCAATCATGGATATTGCAATTTTGCCAATTGTAATACCAGATGCCATTACAAAGGAGTTTAAAATCTGTGTCCCAAGGTCTCCCCTTGTCC
>CAZYDL010000239.1:0-5546 GCA_964646305.1 uncultured Desulfobacula sp.
GTGTTAAAGGGGAAAAATTAAATTCAGCAGGTGTGCTTCTTGATTTTGGCGATATCAAAAAAGCTGTAAAAGAGGTTGTTAAAGGTCATCTTGATCATAAATTTTTAAATGAACTTGAAATATTTAATAGTATGCAGCCAACTTCCGAGCGTATTGCCGTATATATTGCACAAAAAGTCCAGGCCATACTGGATCAGGACACAAACAAAGATGTAAAAGTGTCAAAGGTCATGGCCTGGGAATCTGATGATGCCTGTGCTACCTATTTCCCGGAATACTAACCTTTTAGCCAAAAACAATTCCAGCGTTCACACCAACAGAATTTCTGAGTATGCTTGAATCACTTGCATGAAAAGAGCTGCCAGCCCAAACAAAAAAATATCGTAATTCTGCATAGCCACAAGCATGATACCGGGCTGACAACAAAGCATTATACTGGTTTACATTGAATGTGTGCAACTGCAATAGTATGGATATGGTCAGGTACTCTATCTTCTCAGCCTGTGCAAAACTTCCCCAGCTGTAATGTCTGGTCTTTTTTTATTTTTTTACTGGTTTTTATTCCCAGATCTGATATTTAAATAAACAACTTGTAAAAGTTACTCAAAAACTATTTTTTTGATCTGGAGAATAATAATGAAATGCCCAAATTGTTTCATTGATAACCCACAGACAAATAAATTTTGCGGCGGCTGTGGACAAAAGCTTGATAGTGCTGAAAAACCATCAATAAAATCTGATTTTAAAGGGGCACGAAAACACGCAACAATTGTTTTTTCTGATCTTTCCGGTTACACTGCCATGACAGAAAAGATGGATCCTGAAGAAGTTAAAACCATGATGGGCAATATTTTTAACAAAGCAGGAAAAATTGTTGAGAAATATGAAGGCATGGTTGAGCGATTTTTCGGCGATGAGGTCATGATCCTGTTTGGTGTTCCAAAAGCACATGAGGATGATCCAGTCCGGGCTGTTCATGCTGCCCTGGAGATCCATGAACTTGTTAAAGAGTTAAGCCATAAATTTGAGAAAAAATATAATGCCAGATTGACCATGCACACTGGCATTAATACGGGTCTTGTGATAACCGGTGATGAATATATAGGCAAGGGCAGACACGGTCTTACAGGAGATACAATCAATCTTGCCAAACGTCTTACAAATCTGGCAAAACCAGGAGAAATAATCATTGGCTCTGATACTTACAAAAGTGCCCGAAATCATTTCTCCTTTGAATCCCGTGATCCCATTGCAATAAAAGGAAAAGCAGAACTGGTTCCAACCTTTAAGCTTATTGATACTGAAATCAGAGCAAAAAGAACAAGACAGCTGCAAGGTGTTAGGGCAGATCTAATTGCCAGGGAGAGGGAGTTGATGGAGTTTGGCGATGCAGTCAAGGCTCTTAAATCAGGTGAAGGCTCGGTTTACTGCCTCTATGGAAATGCAGGCTCCGGCAAAAGCCGTCTTGTGGAGGAGTTTAAAGCAACCACATCTGTTCAGTGGTTTGAAGGATATACATATCCATATACAAAAAATATTCCCTATTTTCCTTTAAAGACACTGTTCAGCCATGCCCTGAAGTTAAAGGATAATGACTCTCCTGTAGTTTTAAAGGCAAAGATTGAAAAAAACATTAAAGCCCTGTGTAAAAACAGTGAGGATGTCATACCCTATCTTGGAGTCCTCTTTTCTCTTGATTATCCTGAAATAGAGAGCGTAAGCCCTGAATTTTTCCGGGCAAAACTATTTGATGCAGTATTAAGTGTTATTAAAGCACTCGGCAGGATACAACCCACCATAATCTGCATGGAAGATCTTCACTGGGCAGATCCTTCATCTCTTGAACTGATCCATTTTATTCACTCTAAAATTGAAGAGCCGGTTCTCTTTTTATATATTACAAGACCGGTGATTAAAATTTTTTCAGATTCTCAAATTGATCAAATCAATCAGATGAAACTTGAATACCATGAGATCAGAATCAATGATCTCAGTACTTCAGATTCAAAGATAATGGTGCAGTCTCTTTTAAAGACAAAACAGATCCCAGAAGATCTTGACACCTTTATTGACAACAAGACCCAGGGCAATCCTTTTTATCTTGAAGAGATAATCAATTCTTTGATTGAATCCAGCGTACTGATAAAAAAGAGTGCGCAGATTAACGAAAGTGGTTACCTTAAAGATCAGGAACAGCAGTGGCAGCTTGTACGAAAAATCACAAAATCAGACATATCCTCTTCCATTCACGGTGTGATTGCAGCAAGGGTTGACCGCCTTGAAGCAGACTCAAGACATATTCTACAGGAAGCTTCAGTCATTGGCAGATCATTTTATTATGAAATCATCAATAAAATCAGTGAAACAAAAAAAGAGATCAATACCTGCCTTGAGACCCTTGAAGATCTTGATCTGATAAAATCACTTACATCAGAGCAGCAGGGTAAAAAAGAGATTAATACTGATCTTGAATATATATTCAAACATGCCCTGACCCAGGAGGTTGTTTATAATGGTCTTTTAAAAGCCCAGCGAAAGGTGATCCATGAAAAAATTGGAACAGTCATAGAGCAGATCTTCCATGACAGATTGCCTGAATTCTACGAAACCCTTGCCCACCATTTTTTAAAAGGCAGTTCCACACTCAAAGCTGTGGAATATCTCATAAAATCTGGGGATAAAAGCCTTAAAAGATACTCCCTTGACGAATCCCATGACTATTTTCAGCAGGCTTTTGATCTTCTTGAAGCCATGTCAGATAAATCAGTGCAAACCAGTGAGATAATGATTGATCTTTTGAACAGATGGGCTTTTGTTTATTACTACAGTGGTGATTATAAAAATTTTGATAAACTTTTCTCTTCCAAAAAGCATTTGATTAAGCTTATCAATGATAAAAATTTAATTGGTATGTTTTATGCTTGGCAGGGGAATATTTTATGGCAAACAGGACATTTTGTTAAAGCTAAAAGGAGTTTAATAAAGGCAAAAGATATTGGTACTCAGATCAATAATAATAAAATAGTTGGTTATGCTGCATCATGGCTTTCATGGGTTTGTGCAGAAATGGGACTTTTTAAAGAGGGAATTAAATATGGACAAACTGCCAATAAAATAACAGAAGATTTAAAACAGGAGCATTTTATCTATTTTAAATCCCTTGCAGGTATTGGTTATAATTATTATTGGATGGGATATGCCTCAGAGTGCCTTAAAATTGGGGAAAACCTTCTTAAGTACGGTAATAAGCACTCCCATATAAGAAGTTTTACCATGGGATACTTTATTAAAAGTTGTGGTTATTTAAATTATGGAGATTTTAAAAATTCTGTCAACTCATCAGAACAACTCATTAAAATTTCTATTGATCCTCAATATACAATGGCTTTCCAGATTTTTCTTGCCCTCTCCTATGTTATCTCCGGGGATATAGATTTAGCTGTAGGCGTTAATAATAAGCTTTTACAATTTTATAAAAAAAATGGAATAAATATTTTGTACGATGCTGCAATGGGAATAAACGGAATAATTTTTATTAAACAAGGCAGAATGTCACAAGGTTTAAAAGTCATAAAAAAAATTGCGCAACGATATATCACACAGCAGAGAAGAGGGGTATTACCACTTTATTGGCTTATGATTGGCAAAATTTACCTTGAAATAATCCAGAAAACAAAACCCATCAGCATATTAACAATGCTTAAAAATATCGGCTTTATTATTCAAAATGTCCCAACAGCTTTCAAAAAAGCAATATACTGGTATTCAAAAACGATTGAAATTGCAGAAGAAACCGGCGCAATCGGAATAAAAGCCCAGGCACTTCTTGATCTTGGATCCATTTACAGGATTAAAAAACAGAATCAAAAAGCCAAAGAACACCTTGAAAAAGCCATTGAAATATTTGAAGAAGTTGGTGCCTATACATTTTTAAAACAGGCAAAACAGGAGCTTGATCTGTTAATTAACGAGGAGAGTTGATCTGTTTTTGGGCTTTATTAGTTGACAGGTATTACTGGTGGTGATAGCATTACGGTAATACATGATGAAATCATATTTGGGGGAGATCATGCAGACAGCCACCAGTAAACTTACAAAAAAATACCAGGCCACTGTTCCGAAAGTTGTTAGAGAAAAACTCAAACTTAATTCCGGTGATATCATTGCTTTTGAAATTGATAACGATATTATTAGATTAAGGAAAGCAAGACCCATTGATATTGAATTCAGCTCAGCCCTTGTACCCACACTGGGCGAATGGGAATCGCAAAATGACGAGGAAGCTTATGGCGATTTATGAGCCATTTGATGTAATAGTTGTACCATTCCCATTTACTGACTCGGCCAGATCCAGGCGCAGACCTGCTCTTGTTCTTTCCCGCAAATCTGAATTTGGAATTAAGGTTGAGCATTCAGTTCTTTCCATGATAACAAGTCAAAAAAATACCCCATGGCCTTTGGACGCAGTGATAAAAAACAGAGCACAATCCGGGTTAACTGCCCCCTCTGTGGTGAGAATGAAATTATTCACATTGGATAACAGATTCATAATTAAAAAAATTGGTCATTTATCAAAAAACGATCAAATTTCTGTCGAGCAAAGCCTTTTAAAAATATTTTTTAATTAAAAAAGGTGTGTATTGTCTGTTTTTTTACTGGCTTTTATTTACAGATTTGATATTTAAATAAACAACATGTAAGTTTTGCTCAAAATTTTATTTTTGATCTGGAGAATAAAAATGAAATGTCCAAATTGTTTCGTTGATAACCCACAGACAAATAAATTCTGTCCTGAGTGCGGACAAAACCTTGAGATGCATGAAAAACCATCAATAGAATCCTCTGATTTTAAAGGCGAGCGAAAAAATGCAACCGTGCTCTTTTCTGATCTTTCCGGCTATACAGCCATGACAGAAAAGATGGACCCTGAAGAAGTAAAAACCCTTATGGGAGATATCTTTGAAAAAGCAGGGGAGGTTGTAGAAAAATATAGCGGCACAGTAGAACGGTTTTTCGGCGATGAAATCATGATTCTTTTTGGTGTTCCCAAAGCCCACGAAGATGATCCTGTCTGTGCTGTTCATACAGCAATTGAGATCCATAAACTTGTTGAAGACTTAAGTAAAGAGTTTGAAAAAAAATATCAGGTTCAATTGACCATGCACACAGGCATTAACTCAGGACTTGTGATAACAGGTGATAAATATATTGGAAAAGGCAGGCATGGTCTCACAGGCGATACCATCAATCTTGCCAAACGCCTGACAAGCCTGGCACAGCCAGGAGAGATAATCATTGGCTCTGATACTTACAAGACAGCTCAGAATTTTTTCTCTTTTGAACCAAGAGACCCTGTTGCTGTAAAAGGCAAAAAAGATCCTGTTCAAACTTTTAAGCTTATTGACACAACTCGAAAACTCAAAAGAACAAAACAGCTTCATGGTGTCAGAGCAGAACTTATCGGCAGGAATCAAGAGCTGTCAAAATTCAGCAAGGCTGTTACAGATCTTAAAGAGGGCAAGGGTTCTGTGCTTTGCCTCTATGGC
>CAZYDL010000240.1:0-2879 GCA_964646305.1 uncultured Desulfobacula sp.
AAACTGCCTGGTTCTTGCTGGATAGTATATTTTTTCTTACAAAATTCCCGCCAAGCACACACTGCACAAAGTTTTATAGGTGATTCTATCTTTTCTTTCATTTTAATTCTCCTCTATTGATTTAAAAATAAATTGATCTAAATCAAGTTATTTATTGGTTTTTCAAGTTATATATTCCATAAGGTGTTTTCGTGTGGAGATTATAAAACACTTCAATGGTGTGACAAAAATTTACAATTAGCCGGCATTATTACCAGAGCAGATCTGATTCAGGCCATGCCTTAAACTTTAAAACAGGGGAGAGATAATTTGTTTTTAAGCAAAATGAAGGGGGGAAAGCAAAGCCCGCCTATGGTAAGTTTATCAGAGATCATGTGGTCGTGGATTGGAGCTTTTTTGGGCATTATGCCAATAGGTTTTTTAAACTACAATCTTTTTAATGAAAGTGATCTGGTTTTTATTATAGGATCTTTTGGAGCTTCTGCCGTATTGATATATGGTGCTGTCAACAGTCCTCTTGCACAACCACGCAATCTTGTTGGCGGCCATATAATATCAGCTGTTATCGGCGTTATTTCCTATAAATTATTTTATCCTTTTCCCTGGTTTGCCACTGCCTTTGCCGTTGCAACTGCAATCGCTGCAATGCATGCCACGAAAACTCTGCATCCGCCCGGAGGGGCAACTGCTTTAATCGCTGTGATAGGCAGTGAAAAAATACATGATCTTGGATTTTTGTATGTCTTTATTCCTGTTGGAGTCGGGGTGGTGATCATGCTGTTAGTGGCTTTGATTGTAAATAATATTACAAAAACAAGGAAATATCCTGAATTCTGGTTTTAATCATTTAAAAGCAGAGCAAGAATAATCTTATCTCTACAAGTTCAAATCTGCCCGTGGCAGTTATTTAAGGTTAAATCGTATGGGCACTTCAACGCTCATTTCCACAGGTTCTTCATCCCTGGTTCCAGGATAAAACTGCCATTGGCTTACAGCTTTTCTGGCGGCTTTGTCCAATAATTTGTATCCGCTGGATTTGCTGATTGAAACCTTTTTTGCTGTTCCTGTTTTGGAAACAATCACCAATAATAATACTTTTCCCTGATATCCTCTTTTTTTTGCAATTTGAGGATATACAAGTTTGGGATTTGCTTTGTATTTGGGTACAGCCTGTGTATGGATTACAGCAGGATTGTGTCTCTTTTCACGGGGAAGTGATTTATCCCTGTTTTCAACACTCTTGTCAATTGCTGGTTGAGATACTGATTCCTGTTCTGGATTTAATATCTTATTTTGTGCTGGAGGCAGGTCTGCTGATGTCTGATTTTGTTTAAATGCTGGTTTTGAATCTGGTTTTGGCTCTGGCTCCTGGTCAGGTTCTTTGATGGTTTCAGGTGATTGTATTTTTTTAACATGTGCAAGCTGTTTTTTTCTGTCAGGTATAAATTTTTTTTTTACAGGGTTTTTTTTTGCCAGGACCTGTTTTTCTGTTTTTTTGATAAATGGTTTTAATATTTCTGGCTGGCTGCTGGTAATTTTTTTTTTGACCTGTCTGTATGACATTGTGATTTTAATTGGCTCTGATTTTAACAGGGTTTCTGGTTTTGAAGAAAAATTGTTTTTCAAGGACAATAGGGCTGCATGAATTGATATTGCAGCTATTAATGCAAACAACAGCCTTTTCATCTAATCCCCTTTTATATGATTTTGGGCCTCTGCCTGCAAAGAGATTTCATAAAGCCCTGCCTCTTTAATTTTATCCAGGATTTTAAAAAGAATTTGATAGGAAACTGTGTTATCAGCAAAGACAAGAACACCCTTTTTTTTTTCATGATCTGATTTTTTTATCAATACATTTTTTAAATTCTCCAATAAAACAAGGTCGTTATTTACAAATATATCATGATTTTTTTTTATGGTTACAGCAAGGGTAAACTTCTGCTCTGGCTCAGCAGTGGATGAGGATGGCAGAGAAACAGGCAGACCATTATGTACTGCCATGGATAACATGGTATAAATAAAGACAACAAGAAGCAGAAAAACAATATCAATCAAAGGCAGCATTTCAATTCTTACCTTTTTCTCTTCAGGCAGTTTTATTTTCATGTATATCTCCTGGATCATCTTTATGGTGCAAAAGGATTTGATTATATACAATTTCAAAACTTGTGGCATATTTTTCCATTATGCCGGCAGCTCTCTTGATCCGTGAATTAAAATAATTATAGGGAAATACTGTGATAATGGCTATGGAAAGACCTGTTGCAGTTGTGATAAGAGCCTGGGCAATTCCTCCTGTAACAGCCTGGGGATTCTCAATTCCCGAGGTGCCCAGCATATCAAAGGAAGATATAATACCTATGACTGTTCCCAAAATTCCCATGAGCGGAGCTATTGTTATCATTGTATCAAGGCCGCCCATGAATTTTTGCATACGATTGATCTCATCGGCTGCCGATGCTTCCATGGCTTTAATCATGGAATATTCACGATGGAGTATCCCGCTGACAATCATGCGTACAACATAATTATTTGATCCTGATGCAGCTTTTTTTACTCCCTCCCACTCTCCTTTTCTGCTTAATTCCAGAACTCTGTCCACAAGTTTCTGATTCCGCTGCATTCCTGTTTTAATCCAGAAAAGCGTACGTTCAATAATAATGGTCAAAGATATAATTGAGCACAGGGCAAGGGGGTACATGACAGGGCCGCCATTTTTAAAGATTTCAAGCATATTGTACTATTCTCCTTGTGTTAATACATTTTGATTAACAATAAAAATACATGGTTTTGTTGAAACAGGATTTTGTCTCACCATTACCCGGGTATTGTAAACTTCATGAATGGAAGATTGGGTGAGAACTTTTTCAGGTTTGCCT
>CAZYDL010000240.1:2979-5544 GCA_964646305.1 uncultured Desulfobacula sp.
AATCAGTCTGTCTGAATATTCTGCGGCAAGATTTAAATCATGAAGCACCATGAGCACAGTCAGTGAAAGTTTTTGTTTCAACGAGCTTATCAAGTCGAGAATCTGTACCTGGTGGGTAATATCAAGATGGGAAGTTGGTTCATCAAGAATAAGCAGGGCAGGGCATTGGGTCAAAGCTCTTGCAATGGAAGCAAGCTGTCTTTCCCCACCGCTGATTTCATTCATTTTGGCATTTTTCAGTTTTAAGGTATCAGTAAGAGCCATATATTCTCTGGCAGTTTCAATGTCTTTGCGTGTTTCAAAAAACTGGAATTTTTCTAAAAAAGGAAGTCTTCCAAGCAATACATAATCTTCAACACTCATGGCAACAGGGTCAGCAGACTGCATGACCACTGCAATATATTTTGCAAGGTCTTTTCCTGACATTTCTTTGATATTGTCACCATTAAGATAAACATCTCCTTTCTGGGGTGTAATATATTTTGACACAGCTTTAATAAGGGTTGTTTTCCCGGAGCCATTGGGGCCAATGATTGATATGACTTCGCCTCTATTTATGGAAAAAGATATATCTTTTAAAATCAACTCTTTTCCATAGCCAAAACACAGATTGTCTATTTGCAGTATAGGGTTCACAATGCCACCTGTTTTCTGGCAAGTGCCCAGATAAATATTATGCCACCGATGATACCGGTTATCACACCCACGGGAAGTTCAAGGGGAGATATAATGGTTCTTGCAATTACATCACACAAAATTAGAAATGAAGCTCCTGCCAGAAATGAACTGATAAGAAGTATTCGATGGTCATGGCCTGCCATCATGCGCATGAAATGGGGGACAATAAGTCCGACAAACATAATAATTCCAGCAACAGAAACACTTAATCCGGTTAAAAAAGATGCAATAATAAATAAAAACTTTTTTGTCCTTGCAGTATTAACCCCAAGATTTGAGGCGTCCTCTTCGCCAAGAAGCAGGGCATTGAGATCAAAACAGAAAAAATAAGATGCCGCAAGTCCTGCAATGGAGCCAAAAAATGCCATTTTGATAAGACCAATACTTGGTTCATCAAGGGAGCCCATGATCCACATAACAATATTGCTTAAATCATCTGTTTTTGCAATTGCCATTAAAAGCATTACAAGGGATGATGCCACATAGGAAATCATGACTCCGGTTAAAAGCATTCTATTGGATTTAATGTGCTGGCTCCTGCTGTTAAGGCTGTAAACAAGAAAAATCACAAGGCATGCACCAATGAATCCTGAAATGGGATATGCAATAATACCTATTTTATTGTAAAATCCAAATAAAATATTGATACAGACCCCAAGGGAAGCTCCGCCTGAAATACCAAGGGTATATGGTTCCACAAGGGGATTTCTGAACATTCCCTGAAGAAGGGTACCGGCAAGGCTTAATGCTCCTCCAATGGATAATCCCAGAATAATTCTTGGCAGACGGATTCCAAAAAGAATACTGTGTTCAACACTCTCCTGACCAGAAAAAAGGATACCAGGAATGTCTTTCAGGGCAATGCCTGCACTTCCTGTGCACAGGGCAAGAAGGCTTACAAGAATCAATATGACAATAAGAATAATTAGAGTAATGGACCAGTGTTTGATTTTATTTTGATACATTCTTTTATTCAAGTTCCAATGTTTAAATCCTGTTTTTTTAAATCAAGTCAGGATGTATTAAAACAGCCACATCTTGTAATCCTTTTGCAAAGGTAACAGGTGTAGGGCTGCAGATAAATTCAGGGTCAAGAACAAAAATCTGCTGTTTAATTGCAGCATTTAAAAATTTGAATTTCATCCATCTTCGTTTTTCAATTTCTCCTGCTTTTTTGCTGGTACCCATGGTTGCAATTAAAATAATATCGGGATTTTGAGTAATAACCTGTTCCCTGCTGTATATCCCTGTTCTTTCATTCTCAACAATATTGATTCCACCGCCATATTTAATGTATTCATTGATAAAAGAATCTTTATTGGCAGAATATAAAGGCTTCATGCCAATCTGGATAAACACTTTTTTCTTGGGAAGCATTGCTGTTTTGTGCTTAATTTTTTCAACTTTTTTTTCAGCTTGTTTAATGATTTTTTCTGCATTTTTTTCAACCCCAAGCACTCTGCCTATTTCCATTGTGATTTCACACATTTGAACAAAGGTTTTCGGGTTTCTGACTTTAAGCACTTTGATTTTTTGATTACGCAAAATTTTTATCTGCTTATCCCTTGAAAGAGAGCTTGCTATGACAAGATCCGGCCGCATGCTAATAATTTTTTCAACATTCATCTGGGTCACTGAGCCGATTTTTTCTTTTAATTGTGCAGCCACAGGAACATTGCAATAACTTGTATTGGCAATGAGCAGGTCCTGGGCATTTAAAAGATATATGGTTTCAGTTATTACAGGTGACAAAGAAATAACTCGCTTTGGAACAATGGTCTTAGTGTCTGCCACAGCATCTGCTGCCTGCAATACAAGCAGGCATAAAAAACAAATCTGAAAAAATAAATTCTTTTTCAGGTAATAAAAAATAAATTTCATATGAAA
>CAZYDL010000241.1:0-5536 GCA_964646305.1 uncultured Desulfobacula sp.
CCCATCGAACCCGGATGGAAAAAGATTATCTAAAAATGCTGCTGAACAGGGTAAAAGGAAACCGGGAAAAAGCAAGCCAAATTTCCGGAATTTCCCAGTCCCGTTTATACGGCCTTCTCAAAAAACACTCTTTGTCCGGATTCGGTTCTTCCTGACAACCCCAATCAACATATAAATTTTATGGGTCCATCTTTTTATTCCTGATTCTTGCCTGATTCTTAAAAAGAGGAATAATATCGTTCCTATTTATAGGAATAACCATATAATTTCCATGCCAATTTTATTTCAAAAATCTCATAACATCTTGTTATTACAATCCAAAAAAGCAACACGCTCCATTACGGCACACTTCCTGCTATCCCATGGATACAAACCAACAAAACTCTTTTTTTAAAAAAGAAGGAATGGAATAAGGGATGAAAACAATCTTGTATGCAACCGAACAAAGGGATATTGGTAAAAAGCTAGAAAAAATGATCCAAACCCACCTCCCTGGAATACAGATCAAAACCTGCAATACAATTAAAGGGATTTCCCATATACTCCGGCAGCCATTGAACAGGGTCTCTATAATTATTCTTCTGGCAGCCTCCAGAGAAGAACTTTCCCAATTCCATTTATTGAACACACTCTTTGACAATATCAGGGTTATTCTGATCTTGCCCGACAGAAGGGAAAAAACCCTTGTACTAGGTTTTAAATTAAAATCAAGTTTTGTTAGTTAGTGGCAGACCGAAAACACCCATTTGGGGATAGGGGGCTCTCGCCTGACAATGAAATTTCTCGCATTTTTTCGTTCCTCACACGCATATGTCGGGTGTAAGAATTCATTTTTGGCTGTCTTTAATAATTGGAGTAGATTTTGGACGTGATTATCCTGTACGCAGTGCTTGTAAATTTTTGTGGGTAATTATTTTAAGCGGCTTTGCGCTGAGACCGCTGGAGTTGTTTTGATTTTTTTTGTTGGATATAGTGCCCTATGATCTGAAGATTTCTTGAAAGAACAGCAAGGCCTACATACCGTTTAAATCCTTGGATACCATGATCAAGGCATCGGTCCAAACCATGGTTCTCCAATCCGTTGATTGCTGATTCCACTGCTGAGTGTTCCCTTTTACGGCGAATAAATTCTTCAGATGTCTCTTCTTTTTGCTCGGCCTTGTTTCGCTTTCCTTTTTTCGGAAGTATCAAAGTCTCAAGTATATTTTTTAATTCTTTCTTGTTGCCGGGAGTATAAAATCCTTTATCAAAGCTGCATCCTTTGAAATCAGGGAATTTTTTCAGCGTTGATTCAACCATTGATACCGCTATTTTGTCATCAGTTTCTCTTTCCATAACCTTGTGGTGCAGGATTAACCCGCTCTGATCCTCCAGAATGCAAACCCGTAATCCTAACTCTTGGGGGATACCGGCTTTCCCTTTGGAGATCCACTCTGTGTGAGGCTGGAAAATTGAAAATACCTTTTCGTGATGTGGAATTTTTTCACCCAAAACTACTCTTCTCTGGATTTGATTTATTTGGCGTTCAGCATGGTTGATAAAACCTTCCAGTGCTTGAACTCTTGCAAGATTCAATAGATCATTTAAGGCAATGTTACCCAGGGTCCAGATTGTTTTTTGGATGTACCCTTGGGCAGCTTCAACATAAATTTTGTGGGCATTAATGATCAGCTCTTCCCTGATGGCTTTCTTCTGTTTATCTTTTGAGGTGGAGCGTTTTAATTGTTGGGCACGACGAAAAAGTTTTTTAAAAGACCGAATATTGTATTCATATTGCCGCCATAAAGTTTGCCCTTGGGTCTGGCTGATCAGGGCTGCAAGTTGAATCATCTTCCGAACGGCATCAAATAACAAATTGATATCGGTGGGATAATGTACATCAGTCTCGACAACAAAAGAGTCACACCGTCCTATCAAATTCTGGTCTTTTTTTTTAATAGGACTTTATGCCCTTCTTTGACAACGAGAGTGTTAATTTCATCAAGGATTTCAGGAGTCAGTAACGAAATATTGTCCTTTAATGTCTGCAAGGGGTATATAACATCATCATCCATCATACCGTGTCCCAGCATTTGCCGTATAGTTCTATGGTTGTTGATAATTTCCCGGAGCTTGTCATAATCCCAGTTACAGTTAATCCGTATGGTTCCAGCAACAAGGATTTTCCACAAATCCATTCCAGGCCGTCCTGTTTTTGAATTGGTCTCGTGGGGAATCATCGTTTCAAGTAACTTAAAAACTTCCTGGCGTAATTCAAGATTGCAATAGATATGCTGTAGCCCTAAAAGAAGTTTTGGGATCTCATCTCTGGATTTCATATCAATCTTAATCTGATCGATTGGAGTCTGGCCGAAGGACATTTGGGGGTCAAATATTTTACGCAAAATCACCTCGAAGCTTTACTTACTTTTCAAATTTTTATTAACAATTGAATTGCTCACAATGCCTTAAATACCTTTTAATTTTAATAGGTTATGCTAACAAAATTTGGAGTAAAAATCAATCGATATTACAAGTTTTTTGAAAATTTCAGATCATTTCAAGAGGCGTGGTAGCCCAATTAACAGGCTTTCGATAGTTTTCGGTCAGGCACTAATTAACCAGCGAAAACAGACTGTAACATTGGCCGTATCAATGGTCATATTATGGTTCCTGGGTTTTTACGGGCTTATCCTGGCAAACCGTGGACTTAAAGGAAGAGTAAGGGAGCGTGATAGGGCAGAAACAAAACTTCAAAAAGCCCATGATAAACTTGAGATGGAAGCTATTGTTCCAATAAACCGTTGGATTAAAAAAAATTATGTAATATTAGCAAGTTAGACATGTTTTAGTCCGAAAAATCAAACAAAAATCATTAAAAATATACAATATTAATCAAAATATGTTGCAAAAGTAAGATTTTTTATATATGTCCTAATTACATTTAAATATAATTATGACTTTACAAAAATAATGTAATTGGGACTATATGCTATGTATTCAAAACCAGAACGATTGGAGTACATCGAAGCTTTTATTAAAAAAAATAAAGCCGTAACAATTAGCGAATTCTTTCATCATATTTATTGTTGTGAAAAAACACTGAGAAGAGATATTAACGACTTAAATGGAATTACAAGCTATACCCATCGTGGTAAATTTATTACGTTACCTGATATTCCCTATTTTGACAAATATGGTATTTGGTTTTACAAAGAGATTGGATTCACAAAATATAAAAACAGCCTTGATCTAATTATTAGCATTATTGATCACAGCGAAAGTATCACTAAAGAAGAGATAGAAGGTATATTAAGAATAAATATCTCAAAACAAATTCAAATTTTAATGTCACGGAAACGACTCAACCGTATCAAAGTGGGTGCTAAGTATTTTTATTTTTCCGAGGAATTAGCCAAAAACAAAAAACGACAAATGCAAATTCTTCCTATTGAGATCGAAGAATATTCCGACAGAAAAGTCAATATCACTGATCTTGTTGCTGTTTTAAAAGTTGTATTAGCTGAATATCAGATTGATATGAACAATTTAAAAAAACTTATCGTCAAGTATTCTTTACAAGTACCTGTCAAAAAAATTGAGCAACTTTTTTTAAAATATGATTTATCCTCAAAAAAAAAGCATTAACTCTTTTAAAAGATTTGAGAACAAGATTCCAAACAAATGAGATACTTTTTGGAGAGCTTTCGCATTGTACAATCAGGCTTTATCCGCAAAAAAAGTCCTGTATTATTTGCAATGAGAAAACGAATCTTCTCAAAACTTCGAGGAAAAATTGTTATTCTTACCATTTTGGTAAATTTACTCTGATTGAAGGATTTTTCTTTTGTAATGCCCACAAATACATATCTGAGGACTCTAATCGAATATTAAAATATCATTCTCAACTGGCAACACAAATTGTTGATAGAAGGTTCCGGGTAACTATCGATATGGTCGTAAAAATTGGCTTGCTAAGATACCGAGACCATCTTCAATTAGAAGAGATAAAAACGGTTTTAAAATGCAGTCCGGCAAAAATTGATTTTCCTATCAGTACTATCGGGGTTATAGCAAAACGGTTTTTAGAATCCTGTAAGCTGTTCCATAAAAAATATGAGTACAGGATCAAGGATGATATAAACGCCAATGGTGGATTCATTGCGCACTATGATGGAACTACTGAAAAAATGAGCAGCGTCATTAATTTTGTAGTAAAGGATAGTCTTTCAGGCCATATCCTTATCAGTGAGATGATTTCAAGTGAAAACTATGCGGAAGTTTCACAAATTCTTAGAAAGGTTAAATTTCAATACGGTTACCCTCTGACAACGGTTAGTGATTTAAAACCAGGTTTTCTTAATGTTTCAAAAGACAGTTTTGACAAAAAAGTGCCTCATAAATTTTGTGACTATCATTTTTTAAGAACTTTCAAAGGCGACTTTGTTTCTGATCATAGTTTTATAAAAACACGTTTATGCAAAACCTGGAAGATTACATCCAGCTTACAGAAACAACTAAAATCCATAGAGCAGTTGGAAAAGAAAACGTATAACCATTTTAATGAAATTGAAAAATACTGGAATGACTCTCAAAATGTTCTTCAGACCTACCGTTTGGTATTGCTATGGATATTAAAATTCAAGCAAGCTTCTTCAGGCAAAGGGATTCCTTTTGATTTGCCCTATCTTGATTTATACGATCGATTGATTCAGGGAAAAAAGTTTATTGATATGATTTTTGCACAAGCTGATATCTCTGTTAAACAATACTATTGTTACTTCAACATCCTTATTGAAAAGGTGGAAAATACTCGTTACGTAAGTCCGAAATTTAGAAAATCGATAAAGCTGTTAAAGTTTTCCAGAAAATGGTTTGCCAAATTGCGAGGTGTCTTGATGCTAGGAATTCTCCAAGACAAACAAGACCCACTTGCGCCTCTTTCAAAGAGATATAAATTAACCGAAGAGGAAGCGCGATCTATTCCAAAAAATATCAAAAGTTTTTTAAAACAGATAGAATTGGAAATCTCATCATGCAAAAATCTTGAAAGAGTAAAAATTTTGACCAGGTTCCGGAAACAAACCAAGAAGTATCAGGATAACCTTAAAATACCGCTGATAGTTCTAACCGTTGGCGGAGTAGAAAAAACAATAATACCTCCACGAACAAACAACTGTCTTGAAAGCTTTTTTCGATTAATTAAGTCACTACTTCGAAGAAACACGGGGCGTAGTGTTTTAACGAAAGAATTCGCCTCAGTTGGTGCTTTGTTACCATATTATGTCTCAATGAAGAACCATAAAACTTTTAAATCGATTTTCGAGGATGAGGAGAAACTTATTGAAGAATTTGCTACAATAATCAAAGAAAAATGCGATATAAATATACATGATAATTTAATCCAGATTGAAAGAAGATTGAAAAATAATAATGGAACCAATTTTGAAATTTATGCATCAGTTAACAAAATCTAACGGATTATTGGAACAATAGGAAATTTTCTATAAAAAATTTAAGGATAACACCATGCCCATTTTTGAATACAAATGCAAAA
>CAZYDL010000242.1:0-5520 GCA_964646305.1 uncultured Desulfobacula sp.
ATAAAAAGTCAATGCATCAATTAATTTAATTTGATTTTTTACCAGTTAAATTTTAACCATTTCAGCCCTCTTGGAACTTTTACAAAAATTACAGGCAAACCAGTTTGACAAGACAACCTGAATCTTAACCGGCAATTGTGAGTTGCATAGTGTGCTTTATTTTAAAAAAATATTGATTAATAAGCCCATCAAGAGTATAAAATTCAGGTTATAGTTTAACTTAAATTGAAAGAAAAAAAATAGATGAAATTTGAACCTGTCATAGGACTTGAAGTCCATGCCCAGCTAAAGACAAAAACCAAAATCTTCTGCTCTTGTTCCACTGAATTTGGAAAACCACCTAATACCAATACCTGTCCAGTGTGTACCGGCATGCCTGGCATGCTGCCTGTTCTTAATAAGAAAGCTGTCTCCTTTGCCATTAAAGCCAGCCTTGCCACAAATTGTAAAATCAATCAAGAGAGCCGGTTTGACAGAAAAAATTATTTTTATCCGGATCTTCCAAAGGGATATCAAATTTCCCAATATGCTCTTCCAATAGCAGAACATGGCTTTCTTGATATTGAAGATAAAAAAACAGGTTCTGTAAGAATAGGTATCACACGTATCCACATGGAAGAAGATGCAGGCAAACTTATCCATGATCCTGCAAGGCAGAGAAGCATGGTGGACTTAAACAGAACCGGAGTCCCCTTGATCGAGATTGTAAGTGAGCCTGATATCCGAACTGCCCTCCAGGCAGGTGCATATTTACGCAAGCTCCATGCAATATTAAAATATATTGACGTATGTAACGGCAATATGGAGCAGGGAAATTTTCGATGTGATGCCAATATTTCATTGAGACCTGCTGGGCAAAAAGAATTTGGCACAAGGGCTGAGCTTAAAAACCTTAACTCCTTTAAAAATGTTGAAAAAGCAATTTCCTATGAAATCCTGCGTCAAACCCATGTTCTTGAAGAGGGCAATAAAGTAATTCAGGAAACAAGACTGTGGGACCCTGTCAAAAACAAAACCACATCCATGCGCGGCAAGGAAGAAGCCCATGATTACAGATATTTTCCAGACCCTGACCTTGTCCCCTTAATTGTAGATGATAAGTGGATCAACAAGGTTGCTAAAACAATGCCGGAACTGCCCCATGAAAAGCTTTTAAGATTCAAAAAAGAGTATGAACTGTCAAATTACGATGCCCAGGTCTTAACCTCATCCATTGAGCTTGCCAACTTTTTTGAAAAAACTGCAGCACCCTTAAAAGATAAAAAACAGGCTGCAAACTGGATCATGACAACTCTGCTTGGCATGCTTAATTCAAAAAAAATAGGCATAAATGAATCTCCTGTATCTGCTGATTCATTTTCCAGGCTTTTATCTTTAATGGAAAATGGAACAATCAATACAAATGCCGCAAAAAAAGTATTTGAAGAGATGGTTTTAAGTTCAAAAGATCCAGAAGCCATAGTAAGGGAAAAAGGGCTGGAGCAGGTTTCTGATCTATCAGAACTTGAAACAATGGTGAATGAGATTATAGGTAGCAACCCCAAAGAGGCAGCAGCATATAAGAGTGGGAAAACCAAACTTTTCAGTTTTTTCATGGGACAGATCATGAAAAAAACCCGTGGCAAGGCAGACCCTAAAATCATAACACGACTGCTTAAAGAGAAACTATAATAGGAGAACTATTTTGAAAAAGACCCTGCTTTATAAATGTGTAATTTTTATCCAGCTTTTCTTCATATCCTGTTTAAGCTTTCCCATTAATGGTATTGCTGACACTTCAGCAAACAATAAACACTCCATTGCCATAATCCCCTTTGAAATAATCTCACAGGAAGATATCACCTATATTCAATCTGGAATTTTACAAATGCTTTATTCACGATTAGTGTGGAAAGATCATGTAAGTCTTGTCAAAAAAGATGCTGTCTTGAATATTGTACACTCAATTAATACTAAAGATAAAAATCTGATAATTAAAGAGCTGGCACATGAAACAGGTGCCAATTATGTTCTAACTGGATCCATTACCAGTTTTGCCAATGCCTTTAGTATTGATACAAAAATTTATGATATAAAAAATCAAAAATATATGACATTTTCAGAGCAGTCTAAAATCATAGATGATATAATCTCAAAGCTTAATATGATTGCTGCCAGAATCAACAAAAAAGTATTTAACCGTAAAACCATTGACTGGGAAAAACTTGCCAAAAAAGAGAAAGAAAAAACCCTTCAATGGCAAAGGCAGAATCCAGAAAAACTCATGCCTGTTATCCCCAAAGGAATGCAGGAAGAGAAGACTCCCATATGGAAATTTTGGCAGTTTTTATAGCAGAAAAATCAAATATTTTATCCAGGGATTTTTTTTGAAAATATATCGTGTATGTGATAAGATCCAAGTATGATAAAGGAAAAAATAGATATTATACCAGCTTTTTTACAACCGTTTTTGTGGTCCTATGACCTATCCCGGCTGGAGAGTGAAAAACATAAAAATATTATCATTAAAAATATTCTTGATTTTGGAGATAGTCAGGCAACTGACTGGCTACGACAAAACTATACTAAAAATGAAATCTGCCAGACTATTCGCCAGTCAATTTCTACTGACTGGAGTAAAAAATCCATTAATCTGTGGACCCAGATTTATGGTGCAAAACCGAAAGAAACCCGATTTGAATAATTATGTTTTATAATATTCTTGATAAAAAAAGAAAATCCATTCTACCTTTTTTAGAGCCATTTAAAGATGACTTTTATCTTGCAGGCGGCACAGCACAAAAAGATTATGTTGATTTATATTATATTTTACAAAATCACAAACTTGACAGACTGTTGTTGATGGCGAAAAAAAAATTTCCAGAAATTGATATTAATTTGATCATTAAAAGTCTGGTCTATTTTGATGATATTGTTGAAGAGCCAATTATCTTCATGAATGATAATCATATGTCATTGAGTGAAATAAAAACATTTCTATCCAGGAGAGTGCAGGAGTATTTTATATAGTGGCAACATAGTCCCTACTACATAATCAAAAAAAAGATGCCTGTTATCCCCAATGAATGCAGGAAGAAAAAACTCCCATCTGGAAATTCTGGCAGTTTTTATAGCAGGAGCAAAAAGCAGTTGACAATAATTAAGTAAGATGCCCTTGAAATTCCTTATTTTTTAATATTCCTATGAATTTAAGGATTTCATTTTTTTCAAAAAGCTGATTTGTAATATATTTATGCAAAATTGTATTTATAAGTGTCTGATATGGTATACCATCATTTGCTGCCTTCTCTTTGAGTTTTCCAAGATCATATTCTGCTATGCGAAGGCTTATGGCTTTATTCTTTTTAGCTTTTGCCAAAATAGTATCAATGCGCACTCTTTTTTCAGGCGAAATAGAAACAAGCGCATTTATATTTTTTTCAATTTCTGTTTCTTCTTTTGTTAGATTCTTCATTGCTACCTCCATATTTATGATGGAATTTGCGGCTGGGAAAAGCAGTTTTTAATACTATTCTTTCTTTAGAATCAATTAAAAATGGTACTACCCATGTATAGCGTTTAATATCTATAATAAAATACATCTGCTTATCTCTGACAGGGTTTTCTACAATATCAATATATCTGCCATCTAAAATCAATCCTGATATTTCTTCAAAGGAAATTAACCGGTTAACCTGTAACCAATCATTTTTCTTTTTATCCCAGATAATATCCATACTAAATAAGTTACACTATTGTATATACATTATCAACGATTATTCCAAAGATACAAAAACAATTTGCCCTAATTAAGAAAACAATGAGAAGAACACTTGAAAACAAAAATCCCCTGTTCTCTTTTTCAAGAAAACAGGGGATTAAATATCTTAAACTCTAAATATAATTTCTAAATCAAATTAGAAAGAGAAAGCGAGTTTGTGATATGCATTGATGGAATCTTCAAGATCATAACCATCAATATCAAGATCTGCCCAGCCAGCACGAATGGAGTAAGTCAGGTTTGCAGTAATTTTATAGGCAACACCACCAGAGATTTCAACTACATCAGCATCATCAGCACCGCCCCATGTAGCTTCTGCATAATCACTATCAGCAGCCCAGTATCCAATATAACCATCGATAGTAAGTTCATCAGTTGCAGCAAAAGAAACAAGAGCAGCAACAAGGTAACCAGCACCAAGATCGCCAGCATCATTTCCACCACCAGCAAGATTAGGAACTAATTCCATATCATCACCAATGATCAGTGCTCCGCCTGCTTCAAAGTCATCACCAAAGCAGAAAGCTACGCCTTCATCATCATCATAGGAGCCATAAGCACCAAGAAGACTAATGGTTGCAGCACCGGCATTAAATGAACCCTTTGCATAGAAACCATACACATCAGCATCAGATTGTGCACCATAATCACTGTCATATGTTTGATAATCAGCTTCAGCCTCAAAGGAGACAGCACCAAAATCACCCGTAGCAGCGAGTTGGAATACAGTTGTGTTTGCATCGTATATTTCATGATCAACAAAAACCACAAGCGGCATAAGCGTAACTGGGCCGGCTTTTGTAACTAAAGCTGCCATGTAAAGATCTACATCCACATCACCATCATCTGCATTGGCTGAAGATCCTCTTTCTAAAGCTTTCTGATAAATAGCAATGAGTGTTCCAATTGCAGAAGGTTGAACATATTTAACCCTGTAAGCGTCATAAGCATTATTAAAAAAGGAAGTACCCCAGGCACCACCACCCATGAGACCAACAGTCAAAGTTCCGCCTGTGGCAGCAAATTTATGGCTTCCCCAAACACGTTCAACAACGATATTGTCATCATTGCCAGAACCAACATTAGAATTTTCACTTTTCCCACCCATAGCACCCCAATTTTCATCTCTCATCTCAAAACGAGCGAAAACCTTGGTTGAATCATCAATCTGCCATGTGGCATCAACAGAGAGTTCATGGTCCCAGACACCATAGGATTCTGCACCATCTCTATCTGCTGCTGTTGCGGCTGTATTTTTATTATACCAACCAGCTGCGATAGGAGTATATGTTACAGTTGCAGTATCTGTAGGTGCTGTTGCACTGAATACCTGCTCATTTGTAGCTGCGCCAGCTCCAACACCCAATCCGCCAACATTGTCATAATACTGACCCCTGGCATAATAAGAACCTGACAGGGTAAAATCTGTTGCTGCAGCAATTCCTGTGGTTAGGAAAAGAGCTGCCAAAACAATACCAATTACTTTTTTCATCTTTTTCTCCTTATCGAAAAAAAATATAATTATTTTCCCTTTTTTCCGTACTCCTTTTAAATACAGTCAAAGGGTATTAACAAGAGCAATAGAGGAACACTTTCCTATATTACACTGTGCACTAATACCAGCACTATTCAAGGCTGTCAAGCCTTTTTCTACTGTTTTCTGCCCTATTTGCTAAAAAAATCATAGGCAAGGATCACAGATCGTGATTCTTTCGCATCAAAATTATTTCTTTTTCTTATCATTGTGACAATCAACTCTT
>CAZYDL010000243.1:0-5508 GCA_964646305.1 uncultured Desulfobacula sp.
CAATATATTGATGGTTACAGAATTAAAACCATTATCCATGAGGGTCATTCCACTCTTGTCTGTAAAGCCAAAAAAGACCAGAGTAAAAAATCTGTCTGTATCAGCTTATTTACTAAAAACTCTGGTGTGGATGAACGTGTGGCCATGCGGCTGGAACAAGAACTTACAGTATTAAAAAAGCTGTCACCAGAATATTTTGTACAACATTATGCCATTAAAAAAAGCCGCGAGGGTCTCTGGTACAGGCTCAGTGAATGGGTGGATGCCGATGACTGGGGTTCCATCTTTATGTCCGGGCTGTTAAATGACCAGCGCAGGATTGTCACCCTTTTTCACAATATTGCATCTGTACTTGATCTATTACATAAAAATGATCATTTTATGCCTTATCTGCTTCTTGATGATATACTGATCCTAAAATCAAAGGCAGATGATCTCAATATAAAAATCAACTATAAGCTTTCCAGATTTTTAAATGCAGAAACAACCAATCACGGTCCCATGCTGCAAAAACTGCTGGATTACCATCCAGACATTATCAATCAGAGGGCCATTGATTTTAAAAGCGGTATCTGGTCACTTGGTAAAATATTTGTTGAATTGTTAAGTGCAGATCACAATTTAATAAACCCCTCCTCAAAGGTTGATAAATTAGAAGATCTTGACCCGGAACTTGCTGTTCTAATCAAAATCATGCTGTCAGACAACCCGGATCTTCGACCTCAAACCATGGGTAAAGTCGTGTCTGCATTATCGCGTATTTTAAACCGACTACCACAGTCAGATCAACAACCCCGGCTTTATAATAAAAAAAAGCTCCTGATCAATGAATTGCAATGGTTTAAAAAAGTGGTGATGATACTAATATTACTTATAGTCGGTATAGTTACCTTTAGTGGCATTACATGGTTGTACACCAATTTCGATAAAAACAAAAAAGAGAATACACTTTCTAATTTTGTAGAATCATATGCCAGCTCTGTTGCTTTTGTAATGGTGGAATATTGGTTGTCTGATAAAGATCAGACTATTTATAAAAACAGAGTGGAAGGTACTGCTTTTCTTGTGGACAGCAATGGATATCTTCTGACCAACCGTCATGTGGCATGCCCATGGCTTAATGATTCCTATCTTTTTCAAACCTATGGCCGACATGCCATGTTAAATAAACCTGTTGAATTTGATTACAAAATGTATTTGTGGTTTGAAGGAGAAAAAGCATTTAAACGCTTACCTGCATTGAGTGAAACCCCAGAGTTGTCAGATTCTTATTATCTATCGTCTTCCTATAATACAGGAGGTGAGGGAAATCTCAGAATTGTCGGAGTTCCCAGATCTTCCAGCAAAACAGGTGAAATGATAAAATCTCCATTTAAAAATGATTTTGCAATTTTAAAAATTGATACTCTGCCTTCCAGGCTCAAACCACTGCCTTTTGAAACAACAACATTGTCAAATGATATCCAGCGTCTCTCGCCTGTGGTAATTATAGGATTCCCGCTGGGACACCGAAGTCAGGATGACCATGTCAACACGAGTATTACTAAGGGATATGTCAGAAGGACATCCAGCGAAATCATTCAGGTGGATTCCTCCATTTATTATGGAAACAGTGGCGGTCCTGCCATCAATGCCAATGGTTATGTCATTGGCATTGCTTCCGGGGTACTGACCGACCAGATCAGCGCGGCTTTTAATCTCAACACACCTTTATCAGATTTTGGCCTCATCCTGCCCATTTCAGGACCGGCCAGATTTATTCAATCAATTAAAGCAGGTCAACCGCAATGGGATGGTAAACTGGATTTTTCTTTAGAATCAAAACTTGGGCAGATTACTGACCTTGCCGTTGAAAATAAATTCAAAGATGCCGCAGACTTAGCTGAAACAATGCTTAAAACCAGTCAAGCTCCAATCCTCATGTTTGTAGCAGGAATGCTGAATTTTTGTACCAGAGATTTTAATAAAAGTAAGTATTTTTTCAAAAAGCTGTCATTGCTTGATAGGGAAAATATCACATCCAGGTTGATGCTTTATATTATCGGCTGGATAAAAGCTGCTGAAACAACAAATGACCTTACCAAACATCTTTTTGCAATGACCTGGCAAGAAGATGGTGAATTTCTGGGATATCTTGCAAAAGTATTAAAAAATAAAAAAAGAATGAGTCTTAAATTCATTGACTATGAAAACCAAACTGAAAAAAGCTGGAGACTTTTTATAGAAGGACTTATTTTAGAACAAAAAAATGAATTGCAAACTGCCCAGAAGATGTTTGAACAATCCATTTTAAATGCCGGTGCCAATGATTGGGTTTATTATCTCTCTTTTTCAAGACTTATCCATATCCAAACCAAACTTTCTGTAAGCCTGGAAAACAGAGATACACACAAAAAAAAATTTAAAACATTTAGCGAACAAGCTGTTGAGAACAAAAAACAGACAGACAGGCACAGAGACACAATGGCCGCTTTGATTATCCAGTTTGAATCAAACCAATCGGATAATTTAGAGAGAATTTCAGCGTATACCAAACTTCTTGACCTGGAGCCTGAAAATCGTACCATTATAGGGAGTATTGCCTTTTTCCATGCTACTAACAGTGAATGGCAAAAAGCACTTAACTTTATTGATCTCTATTTTAAACACCCTGGTAGAGAGACATCTTTAAGCCTGAGTTTGGGATTATTAAAGGGAGAAATTCTAAAAATTAATGGAAAGCATCAGGAATCTTTGGATTACTTAAGCAAATTTTCAAAAACCATCTACGATCCCTGGTATCAACTTATCATAAAACATCTTATCTTAAAAATAGAGGAAGACACCCTTCTTAAGCTTGCTGAAAAGAAACCTGAAAAACTAATTACCCTGCACACAGCCTTAGGCTTGTGGGCGGAAGGGGATCAAAACAATGAAAAAGCTTCACATCATTACAAAGAAGCTTTAAGTTCCTATCTTGATGATTGGAACGAATATGACCTGGCACTCGGCAGAATCATAGGATTTCGACAAGCTTCCAGAATCTTGCCTTGAAAAGAACTGACCATATAGAATGGAAAAACTTTCTATTTATTCTTGTAATTTGATCAAAATAAAGCAAAGCCACCATTGACTTTTCTTTATTTGTCAGTACGATATAAAGCCATGGAATTCAAGCCTGATTCATCACTAATTATAATTAAAGAGGATCCATCCAATGGAATTTGAACAAATTATTATTGAAAAAAACGACAATCATGTTGCTATGCTTACCTTAAACCGGCCTGAAAGTATGAACACATTCAGCAGCCAGATGGCCATGGAACTAAACCAGGCATTCATCGACTTAGATGCAGATCCGTCAATCAGGGTTATTCTTTTAAAAGGTGCAGGGCGTGCCTTTTGTGCCGGGATTGATGTCAATGAACTTGCTGGTAAAAAAGGCATAGAATATCATGAGTGGATAAAGAAAATGGAACGCCCTCTTGTGACAATATCAAAGATTAAAACACCTGTCATTGCACAGCTCCAGGGAGTTGCCGCTGCAAATGGCATGGGCCTGGTTGCAGCAGCAGATCTGGTCATTGCTGCTGATAATGCCCGCATGGGACTTACTGCCATTAATGTCGGGCTTAATTGTGTAGGACCTGTCATTCCCGTTGCAAGATGTGTGGGCAGGAAAAAAGCATTGGAGCTTTTGCTCTATGGAAAATTACTAAAAGCAAAAGAGGCACTCTCCCTTGGCCTGATAAATATAATTGTACCAAAAGATGAACTTGAATCCAAAGCACTTGAATGGGCAGGTGAGCTGGCTCAGAAAAGCCCCATAGCTGTTCAAATTGCAAAAACTTCATTTTATAAGAGTGAGGATATGAATTATGAACAGCAGTTTTCCCATATGAATGAAGCCTTTGCAAGATTGTGTTCCACTGATGATGCAAAGGAAGGTGTTAATGCTTTTTTTGAGAAGAGAAACCCCATATGGCAGGAAAAATAGATATCACCTCCACTTACATCCACATTTATTAATAGGCCTTAATGACAGGCCTATTAATAGTCATACCCATCAATATCCATAATTAATCTAAATTTCATCTCTTTATCGCTCCACATAGCTATTTCTTTGCCCTACATCCAGAAACATGCATTATAACAAGTAATATTTATATATCTTTAAAAAAAAATATTTTTTTTCTTGACTTAATACTTTTTTTTCGTAAAAGTGTGGGTCAAGGTGGTGGAAAGTGGATATATTAATGTAGTTTAATTAAGGCTTAAATAAGTGTTTCGATCAAGCTCATTTCATACAATTGATGCCAAAGGCAGGATTATTATCCCGTCACGGTTCCGTAATATCCTCAAATCAGATAAGATTTACGGTGTCATGGTTTCAAACAAGGATGACTGCTTATATGCTTATTCTTTTAGTGAATGGGAAAAAGTTGAGAATAAAATTTTATCAACAAAAACCAATGCCATGGCAGATTTTAGAAGGTTTTTCCTTGGCAATTCCTGTGAATGCATGTGTGACAGACAGGACCGCATTCTAATTCCAAAAAGTTTAAGAAGATATGCAAATCTTGAAAAAGAGATTGTTCTTGTGGGTAATCTGGATCGTTTTGAAATCTGGGACCGGAATCAATGGGATAAAATCAATAAAGAGATGGAGCTAAAACTTAAAAAAGAGGAAGTAAAAGAGGAAATAGCTTCCCTGGGGCTGTAGGAAGATGGGATTTGAGCATAGGTCTGTAATGCCTCATGAGGTGCATGAGTACCAGAATCTCCAACCCGGAAATATTTGTGTGGATTGTACTCTGGGAGGAGCTGGCCATGCCCTTGCAACTATTCAAGCAATACTCCCCCATGGGAAATTCATTGGCATTGATCAAGATATTGATGCCATTGAACATGCGAAAAAAGTCCTCTCTCCCTTTGGAAAAAATGTGCAATTATTTCATAACAACTTCATAGATCTTCCCCATATTTTATCTTCAAATGAGATACAAGGTGTAAATTCAATAGTTCTTGATTTAGGCTTTTCACTGCACCAGCTGACAAACAGCGGGCGAGGATTCAGCTTTAACAAAAATGAGCCTTTGGATATGCGCATGGACATTAGAAACGATCTAAGCGCATCTCAAATTATAAATTCATATGATGAAAAAAAGCTTGTAGATATTTTTTTTAAATTTGGGGAAGAGCGATTTTCCAGGCGTATTGCAAAACAGATTGTGAAAAAAAGAAAGCAAGGAGAGATTAATACAAGCCTTGAATTGGCACAAATAGTTAGAAATGCCATTCCTGCAAAAAATGTTTTTAGTCAACGAATCCACCCTGCCACAAGGGTGTTCCAGGCATTGAGGATTGCTGTAAATGCAGAGCTGGAAAAACTTGAAAATTTTATGAAAACAATACCCTCACTTCTTTTAAAAGGGGGCCGGCTTTGTGTCATCTCGTTTCATTCCCTTGAAGATAGAATTGTAAAGCAGACATTACGCAAATTTGAAGAGGGATGTACATGTCCGAAAG
>CAZYDL010000244.1:0-5500 GCA_964646305.1 uncultured Desulfobacula sp.
ACTTGGCATTGAAGATTTGGATACCAGGGCATTAACACGGCATATAAGAAAAGCAGGTGCCATGCGCGCTGTTATTTCCACATCTGATCTTGACCCTGGATCTCTCATTGAAAAGGCAAAACAGATTCCTTCCATGCAGGGAAGTGATCTTGTGGGCAAAGTGACCACAAAAAAACCCTATTTCTGGAAATATAATCAACCTGAATATATTAATACTGATAAATTAAATGATCCTTTGATCTGGCGTTATAAAGGTAAAAAACACTCAGTTGTTGCCCTTGATTTCGGTATAAAATATAATATTATCAGATGCCTTGAAAAAGTAGGGTGTGAAGTCCTTGTGGTACCTGCAACAACAAGTGCTGCAATAATTAAAAATTTGCAGCCCGAAGGTATTTTTCTCTCCAACGGCCCTGGAGATCCTGAACCTGTTACCTATGCTGTTGATACCATAAAAGATCTGCTCGGGTTTGTTCCCATCTTTGGAATCTGTCTTGGTATGCAGCTGCTTGGTCTGGCAATGGGCGGAAAAACATTGAAAATAAAATTCGGGCACAGGGGTGCAAACCAGCCTGTAAAAAATCTTTCCACAGGCAGGGTTGAAATAACTTCCCAGAATCATGGATTTGCCGTGGATTTAAATACAATCGGGAAAAATAATTCTGTAATGACCCATATTAATTTAAATGAAGATTCTCTTGAGGGACTTGAGAATGAGGATATAAAAGCATTTGCAGTGCAGTATCATCCAGAAGCATCACCTGGTCCCCATGATGCAGCATATCTTTTTAACCAGTTTGCAAAAGTGATTGAAAATGCCAAAGCGTAAAGACATTAAAAAAATTCTGATTATTGGTGCAGGACCCATTATCATCAGCCAGGCCTGTGAGTTTGATTATTCAGGAACTCAAGCCTGCAAAGCCTTGAAAGAAGAAGGCTATGAGGTTGTTTTGATTAACTCCAACCCTGCAACCATCATGACTGACCCTGAAACTGCTGATAAAGTTTATATTGAGCCTGTAACTTGTGACACTGTTATCAAGGTCATTGAAAAAGAGAGACCCGATGCAATTTTGCCTACGCTTGGTGGCCAGACAGGTTTAAACACTGCCATTGAAGCTGCAAAAACAGGTGTTTTTAAAAAATATAATGTTGAAATGATTGGAGCTTCTGAAGAAGCCATCAACAAGGCAGAAGACCGCGAGCTTTTCAGGAATGCCATGAATAAGATCGGCCTGCGGATTCCCAAAAGCGGTTTTGCCACAAATATTCAGGAAGTTGAAGAGGTTTCAAAACGTATCGGTTTTCCCATTATTGTGCGGCCAAGCTTTACACTTGGCGGAACAGGCGGCGGCGTGGCCTATAATATGGAAGAGGTCACACGACTTTCACAGGCAGGTCTTGATGCAAGTTTTATTACCCAGGTTATGCTTGAAGAGTCTGTCCTTGGATGGAAAGAGTACGAGCTTGAGGTCATGCGGGATCATGCAGATAATGTTGTTATTATATGTTCCATTGAAAATGTGGATGCCATGGGTGTTCATACGGGTGATTCCATTACCGTGGCCCCTGCCCAGACCCTTTCAGACAAGGAATATCAGCAACTTCGTGATGCTTCCATTGCCATTATAAGGGAAATCGGTGTTGATACAGGCGGGTCAAATGTCCAGTTTGCCATAAATCCTGAAAACGGGGATATGATTGTGGTGGAGATGAATCCAAGGGTATCAAGAAGTTCTGCCCTTGCTTCCAAAGCAACTGGATTTCCCATTGCAAAAATTGCTGCTAAACTTGCTGTTGGGTATACTTTGGACGAGATACCCAATGATATTACCGGCGAAACCCTTGCCTGCTTTGAGCCTTCCATTGATTATTGTGTTGTAAAAATACCAAGATGGACCTTTGAGAAATTTCCTGAGACACCGGATATTTTGACCACTGCCATGAAATCTGTGGGTGAAACCATGTCCATTGGCAGAACTTTTAAAGAGGCATTTCAAAAGGGACTTCGTTCCCTGGAGATTGGCAGAGCAGGGTTTGGAGCAGATGGCAAGGACCCGGCTCCGGGCAGTGTTGCAGGCAATGAACTGGAGTACAAACTTTCCACACCCAACTCCCAGCGCTTGTTTTATATTAAATATGCCATTGAACACGACATGCCCATTACCATGATATATGAAATGACCAGCATTGATCCATGGTTTCTCTACCAGATGAAACAGATTGTGGATCTTGAAAAACAGATCAAGCTTGCAGGTAAAGACCTTCCAAAAGATCTTTTTGAAAAAGCAAAAAAGTATGGGTTTTCTGATGTACAGCTTGCACACCTTGCCAATCTAACAGATAAACAGGTTGAGCAGAAAAGAAAAGACCTTGGCATCGTTCCTGTTTACAAACTTGTGGATACATGTGCAGCAGAGTTCAGAGCTGCTACTCCCTATTATTACTCCACCTATGAAACAGAGTGTGAAGCAAGGGTGTCAGATAAAAAAAAGGTGATTATCCTTGGCGGCGGTCCCAACAGGATAGGCCAGGGCATCGAGTTTGACTACTGCTGTGTTCATGCTTCCTTTGCCCTGAAAGAAGAAGGCGTGGAGTCCATCATGGTAAATTCCAATCCTGAAACCGTATCCACGGACTATGACACCTCTGATAAACTCTATTTTGAACCTTTAACGCGGGAAGATGTACTTCACATTGTTGAAAAAGAAAAACCCTATGGCGTGATTGTACAGTTTGGAGGGCAGACCCCCTTGAATCTTGCTTCTGATCTTCAAAAAGCAGGAGTCCCCATCATAGGCACAAGCCCTGAAAATATTGACAGGGCAGAAGATAGGGACCTTTTTCAGGAAATGCTTGATAAACTAGGTCTTCGTCAGCCTGAAAACGGGATTGCCTTCTCCTATAAAGATGCTGTAAAGGTTGCAAGGGATATTGGATATCCTGTCATGGTTCGTCCCTCCTTTGTTCTTGGCGGCCGTGCCATGAAAATTGTATATGATGAAAGTGATCTTGAAGAGTATTTTAATCTGGCAGTCCAGGCATCTCCGGACAAACCGGTTCTCATTGATAAATTTCTTGAAGAGGCTTTTGAACTTGATGTGGATGCCATTTGTGATGGGGAAAGAACCATTATCGGCGGTATGATGGAACATATTGAAGAGGCTGGGATCCACTCTGGTGATTCTGCCTGTGTACTTCCTCCATATTCAATTTCCCAGGTACATATTGATGAGATGTCTGATGCTGCAAAGGCCATTGCAAAAGAGCTTAAAGTTATAGGCCTTATGAATATTCAGTTTGGCATCATGAATGACAAGGTTTATATTATCGAGGTGAACCCACGGGCTTCCAGAACCATTCCCTTTGTATCCAAAGCTATTGGCATTCCCCTTGCCAAGCTTGCAGCAAAGGTTATGCTGGGAAAAACTCTTGACGAACTGGGATTTACAAAAGAGATAATCCCACCATATTATTGTGTTAAAGAGGCTGTCCTGCCCTTTGACAGGTTTGATGGAGTTGATCCGGTTCTCGGACCTGAAATGAAATCCACGGGCGAAGTTATGGGAATTGACAAAAACCTTGGTTCTGCCGTTGCCAAAGCCCAGTTGGCAGCCGGGCAAAAACTTCCAACCAAGGGCACGGTCTTTATCAGTGTTCAGGATAAAGATAAAAAAGCCGCACTGCCGGTTGCCAAAAATTTTCATGAGATGGGATTTATCATAATGGCAACAAAAGGAACCTGTACCTTTCTTGAGGAAAACAATGTTCCTGCTAAACTTGTAAAAAAGGTCTCTGCAGGCAGACCCAATGTTGTGGATGCCGTAAAAAACAGTGAAATTCAATTGATCTTAAATACAGGTGCTTCAAGCCAGACAAAACAGGATGGCTATGAGATAAGACATGCCGCCATTAAATATAAAATTCCATATGCCACCACAACAGATGGAACAAAGGCAATTTGCAGTGCTATCCAGGCTTTAAAAAGAGAAGAATTAAGTGTCAACCCCATTCAAAATTATCACCAGGAAAACAAAAATGTGTAATTCCAAAATTAAAAAAGATCTTCATGATCTTCATGATCTTCATGAAGTTTTTTCAAGCAACAAGCCCAAAGATGAGTGTGGCGTGTTTGGATTATATAAACACCCGGAAGCTGCAACAATAACCTATTTTGGCCTTTATGCCCTCCAGCACAGGGGGCAGGAAAGTGCAGGCATTTCTGTAAACAGAGGTGTAAATGATAAGATATTCTCTCATAAAGGAATGGGGCTTGTTCCTGAGATTTTTAATATGGAAGACCTTGACAGGATTGAAGGAGGTTCTGCCATTGGTCATGTCCGGTATTCCACAACAGGTGATTCCATAATAACAAATGCCCAGCCATTTGTGGTCAATCACAGACACCGCTCCTATGCTGTTGCCCACAATGGCAACCTTGTTAATGCCCATATTTTAAAAGAAGAGCTGGAAGAGCAGGGCTCTATTTTCCAGACCACCATGGATTCAGAGGTTTTTTTACATCTTTTCATAAAAAACCTTATTAAAGGCGATATTGAAAGTGCAATTTTAAAGGCTGTTTCAAAAATTGAAGGTGCCTACTCCATGATTCTTTTAACCTGCAAAGGTGAAGTTATAGGCATGAAAGACCCCAATGGCTTTCGCCCGCTTGCCCTTGGCAAACTAAACGGCCATTATGTTCTTGCATCGGAAACCTGTGCCTTTGATCTTATCCAGGCAGAGTTTATAAGAGAACTTGATCCGGGAGAGATTGTTATTATCAATGAAGACGGCATAAAGAGCATCAAACACCCTAAAGCTGCCCAAAATAAATCTTTATGTATATTTGAATATATCTATTTTGCAAGACCCGACTCCACCATTGATGGACAAAATGTCTATGAGATGAGAAAAGCCCATGGTAAGAGACTGGCCCAGGAAGCCCCGGTTGATGCTGATTTTGTCATGCCTTTTCCTGATTCAGGTAATTATGCAGCCATTGGATATGCTAGAGAATCAGGCATTCCCTTTGAAATGGGAATGATTAGGAATCATTATGTGGGCAGAAGTTTTATTCAGCCCACCCAGTCCATGCGCGATTTTACTGTCAGGGTAAAACTCAATCCTGTAAGGGAATTAATCAAAGGCAAAGAAATTATTATTATTGAAGATTCCATTATTCGCGGTACCACTGCAAAAACCCGTGTCAAGTCTCTGCGTGAACTTGGAGTTAAAAAAATACATATGCGTGTCTCCTGCCCTCCCCATAAATTCCCCTGCTATTATGGTATTGATTTTTCTTCCAAGGGAGAGTTGATAGCTGCCCAGAAACCGGAAAATGAACTTGCAGAATATCTGGGACTTGATTCTCTGCATTATCTTACCATTGAAGGCATGCTTGAAGCTTCAGGGGTAAAAAAACCTGAAACCAATTTTTGCAAGGCCTGCTTTGACGGGCAATACCCTGTTGCCTTTGATCCAAACTTTACAAAACAGTGTA
>CAZYDL010000245.1:0-5451 GCA_964646305.1 uncultured Desulfobacula sp.
TTTGCAGAGCTTACATACACAAGATTAATTCCGAATTTTTTCAGATATTTTTCCAGGGTGAATTGTGTGGGAGAGTCGGTCCATTTGATCTCAAGCTCTGGAGTACCATTTTTTCCAATAAGTATGTGAGAGGTATCAAGGCTGTCAATCTCCCAGGCAGATGGAACCTGGAATGAGATTGCATTCCATGCAATTTTTTTTTTCAGGTCATTTTTTGGTTTAATCTTTTGATTTAACATTTTTGTGGTAATATGGGATCAAGATAAAAGAGTCTTAATACGGCACCAGTAGATCCCACAAAGCTTTTCCTTTTAATCTTGATTTTTCCAGCTTCTTTTTTTTACCAGGGGAATCAGCCATGAAACAGGCTCTTTCTTTTTCAATCTGGCTTGTTAAAGTAAGTTTTACTGCAACACCTATTTTTTCATCCTCATTCATTTCATTATATTGTAAAATCAAACTTATTTTTTCGTTTTTATTGTTTGTAAAAGACCATTTCCAGGCAATCATTGTTCTGAATGCATCGCCCTTGTATTCATCAGGTTCACCCAATTGTTTCTTATATCTGCTCAATAATTTTTTATAACTTTTTTTAGATGAATCAGCAAATTTTAATTTAATTTTTAAGATTTTATTGGGGCGATCGCATAAACCATAGGTAATCATTCCTGATTTGAATTCAGGGCGGGTAATTATTTCTCCTTCTCTGAGATATCTGTTAAAAGGGACTTTCCGGCATGTTTCCATGTCAACAAGGTCTTTATAATTTGTAATATCATCTCCAAGAATAAAGCCGCCAAGATGAATAGGAAATTGCGCAAGGGCATAATTAGGTAAAAACAGTAAAATTAAAAATCCTGCAAAGAAAATTAATTTTTTCACTATTGGTTTCATTATTGCCTCCCTTTTCTAATCGACCTTTGAATAACGCCCCTTTTTACCCAATTGCCACGGAATATGAAAATGATAATACTCGAAATATTCAATATATATCTTCGTTTATAATTTTCATTTTCCTTGCACTAAAATAAAAATGAACATTATTCAAAGGTCTCTGCTCATCATCAGAACTATCAAATTAATATTGAAGGTTCATTAATTTTTTTATTTTACAGCATACAAGCTTAAAAAGGAATAAACAATAATATTATTCAGGCTGTTGCATCAAATATACCTACAGGGCACGGCATATTTGCGGAAGCCTGCCCCCCCTCCAAAAAAAAAAGATAATTTGTCCATGTTTTAAAAAGTACTGCTTCCAAGGGATTTTAATATTAAGGTGAAACCCATGGCAAACATACCTGTCAGGCCCATGCCGCAGGAGAAGCCGGCAAGAAGAACAGGCGCATATTGCCGCCATTGTTTTCCATATCGTTTTAAGAAGAAAAATCTGCCAAGACACGCACCAATAACTTCGAGAATCATACCATGGGGAGTGCTTTGTCCAAGTCCTCTGACAATACCGTAAATCAAAAGGACAGGCAGGCCAAACAGGGTGAGAATACCATAGGTCACAAGCCCAAAACCAATGCCCGAAGCTACGGTTGTTCCGCTTAAAGCCTGGTAAAACATGGAATTGCCTTCAAGGGTTGAAGACTGCATTAGAAGAGTATTTAAAGCCTGGAGGTGCCACAGTTCCTGGGCATAGGGATAGTTTGCTGAAGGGATGGGTGCAAGGCGCCATATAAACTGGGAAAAGAGAAGGCTTGCTACCATAACAACAGGAAATACAATAAATTCTGCTTTTATTATACCTCTGAAACTGGTGCCGGTGAGTTCAATCTCTCTGAAATTTACAGTGGCCGCACCATAATTATGAATAGGGATCGGAGCATACCATATCTCTATGCCCTGATATCCAAAGTATTTGGCTCCTGCAATAAAACTTGCTTCTCTGACAAGGGGCAGACTGACAAATTGTCCTGCTATACCTTCCATTCTTGCGGTGATGTACGATATTACAGGTGTATAAACAAATCCGTAAATTAAAAAGAAAATCCAGGGGAAGGTTGGAACAAGAATGGTACATAAAATAACATAGGAGATAGTAGAAAACAGATATATCCCAATGGCAATTTTAAAGTCAAAATCACCCCGTCCTGGAGGTGGATGCAGAAGATCTTTTAAACTTCCTCTGTTTTTTGATCCTGATCCTGTGAAAGATTTTCCAACCTGCCAAAGCCCTATGATACCGATTGAAAGCCCAAGTCCTATGCCAAAACTCATGTAAAAGTCAAAATTGTTGGCAAATATGGTTTCAACCGTTCCCATACCCTGATGCCAGTTTACAAGTATGCCTTTATGATACAAAACTGGGTTTAATGCCATGGTGATTAAAAGTCCTATAAGGCCTCCTATCACAGCCCAGAAAGGCAATACCATCCCAAGAAACACGAGCCCTAGATCAAGCTGTATGCCTGTCGCAACGGCAGGCAGTATGCCTTGTGTATGTCTTGTTAATTCAATCCATGGAATTGGAATAAGTCTGATGGGTTCTGTAAAGATCAGTCCTGATACAGCAGGCAGCAGGATATAAATTGACCCAAAAGCAAGGCCTATTACTCCACCTATGGAAAACACTCTCCATTTCCAGGATTTCCCTTTTTCTTCTCTTGATTCAGCAAGAGCAATTGTTCCAAGAGCTCCAACAGGTGCCATGGGAAAGGGGAGTTTTTCCACATCAGATGTGATTCTGTATAGGGCATATCCAAGGCCGAATTGATCAATCCTCTGTATAACCTGTGATCCCACCAGCAAAAGAATAGGTATAAGCCAGTCATGGTGCATAAAAGTTCTTTCAAGAAGGGCAATTGATTCAGGCTGTGGTGCAACCCATGAAGGGATAAATTCAGTTAGTCCCAGCATTTTTGCAGCATCGGACTGAACTAAGTATTGATTCCATAAAAGGCCTTGAAAAGGTGAAGCCATGGCAGCTCCTGCCATGTAATACAGAAGAAAAATTTCCTGCTGTTTTAAATCAGAATAGGCTCGTTTTGCAATTTCAGCAAAAAGAATAATGGTGACCCACCTTGCAGCAGGGCCTATGCCTGTACCAATGACAAGCTGTAGATACATGCTTCCGGGCATCATGAGAAAGCCGATGAAAATGGCGCCCACAATTGTTTTCCAGGTAAACCCCTCTTCAAAATGATCCGGAGCTTTTAAAAGGTCACGATACTCTTTTAGTTCTTTGTCATCATACATGTTGCGTTCTCAATTGTTAATTGTGTAAAATTGTATATTACCGACATCCGTTCCAGGATATTTACCTTCCAGTCACTGGTTTGGACATTACAACAAGCTCTAAGATTCCCTGCGCTAACCGCCAAAACTCGGTCATTCTTCCCTCAAACACTTGGCGGTCTTAACGCTTCACTCATAAAGAGTTTGTAATGCAAAGATCCAAAATGTTCCTTCCAGGCAAACATCCTTCCTTTGGATACTATGGTAAATCTTCCAAGCTGCCTATGTTGGCAATACCTGATATCCATATTCAGTAAACAGGCCAATTATTGCCCATGTTCCGCCCATTAAAAAATCTCCCATGATCAATCCCACAAAAAAATATCTCATCTGTTTAAATAGAGTAATTCCGCCGTATCTCATACACAAAGTGTTAAACAACCATCCAATGAAAAAACTTATCCATAAAATTTTCATGGCAGAGCTGTAAAGCATGAGATATCCTATGGGATGAAGGGGCCACCAGTAAAATCTGTGATAGCAGAATACGAGGATTCCCATGACAACGGCACCTGTCAAAGCAAAATATTTAATGGAATTGCCCTGGGTAATCTGGTTTTCAATGAGAGGGAAAATATTGTTATAGACTGACAGAGTTGTTCTTGTTGCCCAGTCTAATTGAAGTTCCCTTATTCCATATTTATAGCATAAAAGTATCATGGCAACGGCAGAGACAAAAAGACAGATAATCATGGAAAATAAAATTGTTCCGGCAATCATCCCATGTCCTCTGGCACGCCTGGAAATTTTAAGGGTATGCAAAATGGAGGGAGCTACAGATTCACGCAGATCAACAAATAGTATTTTCTGGCTGATGCTGCTGATTATCAGAGCAATGCTGGAAAATATTTTAAGGCCAAAAATTGTATTAACAGCATCAAGGGGAGCCACAGTCAATGTAAAATAAGTGACTCCTCCCTGGCATATCACACGGACAGCAACCATGGTGAATAAAATAAAAAAAGTTATTAATAAAATACTTTGTATTATTCCTACTCCATGGAGGAACAGCCATATTACAAGGCCGATAAATCCAAAACTTAATCCAAAGAAAGTGACTTTATCACCAAGGTGGTTCTGGTTTGAGCCAGGGTGCATGGGTTGAAAAGTATGTACCACCATCTCTTTAAAATGGAATCTGGCAAGCCATACCAGAAAAAGAGAAAAAATAATAAAAGCTCCTATCATCTGGGTCTCTTCCGGCTTTGATAAAACAGGTCCAAAAGTGGTTCCAAGTTCCGAGGCAGGAAAACTCAAGCCTGCCATGGATAATACACCTGTAAAGAATGCCCCTGCAATGAAAAAGAACCAGAAAGAGAAAGAAACCTGCTTGGATGCAAGAAATGCAAAACCTATGAATGCCGGGTAAAAATAGAGTTTAAGTTTGATAAATCCTGCAAGAACCCCCTGTTTAGGGAAATAAGAGCCTGCCAGCACCAGAGTATTGACATGGGGGAAAGAAGGATAATAAAAATTTAAGCCGTTTAATAGATGCAGACAAAAAGGTATGCACAAGCCGATTATAAGAAATTTATTTGTTAAAAATGAAGAGAGTTTGCCTTTATCAAGTGCCTTTTGTATCATTTTGGGTACAATTAAAAGCGGAAAATTCATTCTCTCGTTTTCCATGGCCTGCCTTGAGATCATGTATATCAGGCTCAGAATAAGAATATAACAGGTTATAATAAAAACTCCCCAGGAGAAAAAGGGAATAATCCAGGCAGACCAGGGGATATGTGCAGCAAGTTTTAACCATCCCATCTCCTGACCACCTTCAATCCCGTTATAAAGCATTTCAATGGCAGTATTGCTCTGGGGAAATAGATTATCAGGCAGTAATGGCTGGAGAACTTCCTGCCAGCGATTTTCAATACTTGCAAAATAAAAAGGAGCTGTTAAATTGATAAAAAATGTTCTTGCAAAACCAGTGTAGGCAATGCCGGAAACAAGCAGCATAAGTCCCCAGGTTAAAATAAGTTCGCTACCTGTGAACAAAGCATCAATCTTTAAAAATCTTTTACAAAGGGCTGTGATAATGGCAAGCCAGAACAGAAGATAAAAGGGTGCCAGGGGAAAATAACCGCCGCCAAGAGGTGTTGCATTTCTATATACATTGTTAAAAGGGGTAAATGCACATATTAATACAGCAAGGATAATCCCGAGGATAAATGCTCTTGGCCGTATAACGCTTCCTTTTTTTCTTCTGTC
>CAZYDL010000246.1:0-5408 GCA_964646305.1 uncultured Desulfobacula sp.
AGATAAATTTTTTCAATGATCTCATAATCCCCTGGATATCCATGGGGTTTACTAAAAACAAATCCTTGAAGCGTTAATATTGATAGTGCTTCACCCATTTCAGCTCTCAATAATTGGAGATCTTTTTTGTTTAATATACCATTTTTAATTTCATTGCTTACTTTTTCAAGCCAGTCTGCAAACTCATGATACTCTGAAGAGTCAGGGCCACCTTTTGCAACCAGTTCTTTTATAAAGTCAATATGATACTTCATAAATAATTTATCCCAAATAAATTTAAATTATCTGTTTTTCCAAAATCCATTTTCTTTTAAACGGACATTGTATTTTCTAATAAATACCAGCCGATAGTCCTTTCTCCCAGTTATTATGAAATAAATTACATAAATCAATATGGAGTGTCAATCAATTAATGGCTATTTTCAATATTATTTAATAAAATCATAGCATTTGACATGGTCTTTGAATTTAATTGACAAAATTTATTTTTTAATGGTATCAGTGAGTATGTTTTTTGCGTAAAAAAGAATTAAGAAAATTAGAGAAAAATTTGCTGCCTTGTATTCTTTATTTTAGACATAGGGAGGTATTTTAATGAAAAAAGATGAGGATAAGCGTACTGTAAAAGACCGCCGAGATTCAAATGATGAGCGATCAGAAAAATTTATAAAATATTTTATTCCAGAAGATAAAGAACAACGAGAAGGTAAAGATCGTCGTAAACCAAAGTCTGATACAGAGTGATTAATATCTCATATCAGTCAATTTAAGGGATATCACCTTTTTTGATTGATAAGAAATTAAAATTTATGATATCTCATTTCCAACCTTGAAACCCTGGTGTATTGCATCAAATGCCAGACCGATCTGTCCTGCATCGCCAATAACTTTATATTCAATACCCTGACTTTTTAATATCTTTTCAAGTGGATTATGGGAGACTGACCCTGCTGCAAGTACAATTGTATCAGCAGGGATAATACTCTCCCCTTGTTGAGATGACACTTTTACACCTTTATCTGTAATTTCCAGGGCTTTTGTTTCAATGCTTGTCTTTACACCAAAACGGGATAACTCCTGCAGCATACCCCAGCGGGTGCTTTTACCAATATCTTTCCCAATCTTGTCTATCATCTCCAGAAGTACAATATCCTTGGTTCCCTGGGTTGCAAGTTTGAATATTGTTTCTGGATCTTCTGCCCTGTTAACTAATAAAAATTTAACTATATCTGCATCAAGAGTACCTTTTTCAGCCAGGAAAAGGGCAGTTTCAACACCCACAGCTCCACCGCCGATAATAACAACTTTCTGGCTTGTATTTGCTTTGCCCGTAAGAACATCCCAGGATAAAACCACATGGGGCAAATCTGCACCTGGAATTGGAGGAATCAAAGGCTTTGCTCCTGTGGCAAGGATTACCATTTCAGGAGAAGCCTGGCTGATAGTTTTTTTGTCAGCCCTGCAATTGAGTTTTACATCAATACTGCTGAAGCTCACCTGACTTATCAGGTCTTTGGCAAGCTGGGCAAACTCTTCACGTCCGGGAGGCAGTGCTGCAAGATAAAGCTGGCCTCCAAGCCTATGTGACATCTCGCAGAGTGTAACTTGATTGCCCTGTCTTTCTGCTGCAAGGGCAGCACTCATACCAGCAGCACCACCGCCAATAACCATTACATTTTTTGGTTTACCCGCTTTTTTATCCATTCTCCTGTTTTCATATCCAGCTTCAGGATTGCACAGACACTCCACATGTTTAAGCTTAAACAGATTATCAAAGCAGCCCTGGGCACATGCAATGCAATGGATGATCTCTTTTTGCCTGCCTTCCATGGCCTTTTTGGGAAGATCAGGGTCAGTAATAAGGCTGCGCCCCATTGCCACCATATCGCAATAATGATCTTTGATTAACTGGTCTGCAAGTTCTGGATCATTAATCCTGTGGCTGGCAATTACCGGAACAGCAACCTTCTTTTTTATCTGTTTTGCCATATAGGCAAAGGCACTGCGGGGAACGCTTGAAACTATCTGGGGTATCTTTGCTTCATGCCAGCCCACATTAATACACAAGGCATCCACCAAGCCTTTATTTACAAACTCACAGGCTGTTTCCTGCAACTCTTCAAGTCCCTGACCGCCCGGCATGAAATCATTGCCATTCATTCTTAAAATCAGAGGGAAATCATGACCCACTTCCCCACGAATACTTTTTAACACTTCAAGACCAAAGCGCATCCGGTTTTCAAGAGATCCTCCATATTCATCTTTTCGCTTATTAGTCAAAGGTGAAAGAAACTCACTGATTAGATAGCCTGTGCCTGCCAGTATATCAATGGCATCAAAACCTGCTTGTTTGACCCTGGAAGCAGCCATGGCAAAATTATTAATAATTTTATTGATATCTTCAACATTAAGCTCACGGGGTGTTTCCCTTGTAAACTTAGAAGCAATGGGCGAAGGAGCCACTGACTGCCTGCCGTCCATGAAAAAAGAGAAATTATACCTTCCCGAGTGATTGAGCTGAATTGCAGCCCTGGCACCATTTTTCTTAATACCCTTTGCAAGGGTTGCAAGACCATTTATATATTCATCTTTATGCGCACCAATATTCTGGGAGTTGCCTGACATATCATCAATGGTGGCATATCCCACACAAATCAGTCCTGCCCCTCCCCTGGCACGGCAAGCGTAAAACTGAACAATCTGATCTGTAATTTCATAATCCACACACATGGCCAGATGCATTGCCGGCATATATATTCTGTTCTTTACTTCCATTTGATTTATTTTAATAGGTTGAAACAAAATATTATCCATTTTTTTATTGCCTTTTAAATTCATGTTTGCTTTATATTTCCTTGACTGGTTGTTACAGAACAGATAATTTTTTCAACGCTGGAATTGGAAAAATCAACGTTTTGTAACAGCCTGTTGATAAAATTTCTTTTATACTATTATCTTAACATTTTCAATTGAATCTTTAGGCCTGCCGCTTCTGGATTGCCCAGAAAGCAATGGTTCCAATCAGCATAATAAGGGTTCCACAGGGAAAAGAGAGTCTTAAGCTTAAAAAATCCATGGCAAGACCTGCTGCCATTGAGCCGGTCAGCATTCCAAGGCTGTGGGCCATGGTCATAATGGACATGGCTGATCCCATGGCTTTTTTTTCATCGCCTTTGATGACAGCATATGCCATGATTGCAGGCATAGAAATACCTCCTCCGATTCCAAACATGGTAACAGCCACAACAAGATCTAAAAACGATGATGACCAATAGGGCAGCATCATTCCAATGGTGGATAATATCCCACCTGCTACTATCATAAAATTTTTATTAATTCTATCGGCTGCCCATCCCATGGGAATCTGCAAAAGACCTGCCACAAATACACCAAGCATTACAAGCACTCCGGTTAATGACCCGGAAAGTCCAAACTCAATATCTGCAAACACAGGAAGAAAACACCATATCACACCAATGCAGGCTACATAGGCATATCTGAAAATAAAAATGGAGATTATGATTTTATCTTTTAAGAGATTTGACCATGGAACTATCTGCCTGTCTTTATTACCAGCCTGTTCCGTGGATACCGGGGGTAATAAAAAAATGCATAATAAAAGACCGATTGCTGATAAAACACCCATACAGATAAAGGCTGCATCAAGGGAAAAGATATCTTTTATAAACCCTCCCATCAAAGGCCCCAGGCTCAGGCTTAAAAACATGGAAAGATTAAAAAGCCCCATGGAATATCCCTCCTGACCGGCAGGAGTTATTTCACCGACATAGGCTTGAACCACGGGCATAATCATGGCAGAGGCAGCTCCCTGAATAAACCTCAATATAATCAGGGTTTCCACGCTTTCTGAAAAAACAAAGGCCATGGAAATAAGAGTATAGGCAAACAGGCCTGCTACAATAAAGGGCTTTCGTCCCTTTTTATCGGACAATCTTCCAAACACAGGTAAAAGAAAGGTGCGGGAGATGGAAAATGATCCAAATATCAAGCCCACATATATTCCTGTTGCCCCAAGGTCATTGGCATAGACAGGAAGAAGAGGCACCACGATTCCAACACCTGTAACAGTGGTAAATATGGCAAAGAACAGGGTGACAAAGATACCTTTATGGTCAGTGGGAATAACCCCTTTGCCATTGTTTAACAGCCGGGTTAATATTTGTGATACTGATACTTTGCTGGTTAAGATATGCATTCCTGAATTTGACCTATAAACCTGCTTGGAACTGCAAATTCGCCTTTTCTAAAACTGGTATGTGTCAGATATAGAAATCTCTCGGCCCTGGTCATTGCCACATACATTAAACGTCTCTCTTCAAAAAGTGCATTATCACCTGCATCAATGGATCGCCAATGGGGGAAGAGACGCTCTTCACATGCAACAATAAATACAACATCATATTCCAGACCCTTGGCTGAATGAATGGTTAAAAGAGATACCCCCCCGGAATCAGACTCATCTTCATCCTCCTTGTCTTCTCTTACCAAAGCTGCCTCTTCAAGATATCCCAGAAGATCATCCTTTGTCCTTGCATTATAGATCAACTGCTCAATATTCTCTTTTTTTGAAATAAATTCATTTTTGGTTTTTGTTTTTTTCTTTAGGTATTCAATATACCCGGTGTTATCAATGACAACTTCCATGGCCCTTGCAGGAGCAAGATCTCTGATCTCATCAAGGATTTCAAGGACAGCAGATAAATTTTCATGGATTTTCTTGGTTAAAATACGATCTTTAATCATGATCCTTGCAGCATCCTGCAGGCTTGTGCCCTCGGTTCTCATGGCTGCTATTTTCTTTACCATGGCAGGCCCTATTCCCCTCTTTGGCGTATTAACAATACGTTCAAAAGAGACATCATCATTGGGAAAAAATGAAGCACTTAAATAGGAGTTGATATCAAGGATTTCCATTCTTTCAAAAAAACCCTGAGAACCCTTTAAATGGTAAGCTATCCTGTATGCTCTGAAAATTTTTTCAAAAAGAAGGGAGCAGAATTTTGTTCTATAAACCACTGCTATTTTATCAAGGCTGATTCCCTGGCCACGGCGGTTTAAGCCCATGATTCTCTTTGCCACCCATTCAGCCTCGTGACTGTCTGCTGTAAAATCATAAATCTCGATTACACCGCCTTTTTTTTTGGAAAAACATTTTTTATCCATTTTATCGGGATTGTAATCAATCAAATCATTTGCAGCCTGGACAATCTCATGGGCTGATCTGAAATTTTCTTCAAGCCTGAAAATTTTTGAATTTTTATATTTTTGGGAGAAATCAAGAAAATGGTTAATATTGGAACCTCTGAACCCGTAAACAGACTGCCAGTCATCTCCCATTCAGCCTCGTGACTGTCTGCTGTAAAATCATAAATCTCGATTACACCGCC
>CAZYDL010000247.1:0-5351 GCA_964646305.1 uncultured Desulfobacula sp.
TGGGTAATGATGATTGTGTCAGCCCCAGATCCTGGCAGAAACATGATCTTGAGCTAATGCTTTTGGCAGCAAGAGAGCAGAATGTGCCAATGATAATCGGATCATCAGGAGACACGGGAACAAACAGCCGTGTTAATATGTATGTAGAAATCATACGAGAGATTGCCAGGGAACATAAACTAAAACCATTTAAACTGGTATATTTTTATTCAGACGTTTCCAAAAACTAACTTCGAAAAAAATTTGACAATGGCATCGCCATTGAAGGTCTTGATGGAAGAGACAACCTGTCACTTAAAGAACTTGAAGCAACACAAAATATTGTTGCTGTTGCAGGTGTTCATCCTTTTATAAAGGCATTGGAGCTTAAAGCTGATGTTATAATTGGAGGAAGGTCCAGTGACGCTGCGGTATTTGCCGCTCCTGCCATGTACAATGGCTTTCCTGAAGCAAATTCCTATTATCTTGGAAAAGTTCTCGAGTGTGCCTCTTTTTGTGCAGAGCCCTATGGCGCAAAAGAATCTGTAATTGGAACGATTACTCAAGATGATGTAAAAGTAACAGCCATGCACCCGGATCAGTATTGTACAATTGCATCGGTGGCCGGTCATGCAATGTATGAAAGATCAAATCCGTTTTTCGAATATTTTGCAGGCGGAAAGCTTGACATGACAGAATGCTCCTACATTCAGATAGATAAGAAAACCACACAGATTACAGGGGCCCAATTTGTTCCCATTAAAGGGAAGGTAAAAGTAAAACTGGAAGGGGCCGGCAAAGTTGGTGAAAGATATATAGGAATTGTGGGGGTAAGGGATCCCTATACAATTAAAAACATTGATAAAGTTATTCAATGGGCCAGGGAACAGGCTGAAGAACGACTTGGAAAAGAGGGGTATCAGATTTTTTTTCATGTGTATGGCAAAAATGCCGTAATGGGGGAAATGGAACCGGTAAAGGATACAAAAGCCCATGAATTGGGTATTGTTGTGGAAGCCATTGCTGAAACCAAAGACCTTGCAAAGGAAGCTGCCATCATAGGTTCCAGACAGATCTTTTATGCAAGACTCCCTGAAGTAAAAGGTACGGCCGGCACAGCCGCTTTTTTAATTGATGAGGTCATGCCAACCTCGCCGGCATTTAGATGGACATTGAACCATACCGTTGAAGTTGACGACCCCATGGAACTTTTTACGCTTGTTGAAACCCAAGTTAATTTTAAATAAGGATTATAAACCAGATGGAAACAAAAAAACTTTATCAGCTGGCCAAAACCATAAGAAGTAAAAATGCAGGTGTTGATAGAATTACTTTTGACATCATTTTCAATAAAGAAGCCAACTACCGTCTTGTCCAACAGAGTAAAGTTTTAACAATTGAATCTGTTGCACAGCTTTTTAATATTTCAATTGATAGAATTTGCGATTTTGTTGAATATGACCCCGCATTTGCCATTAAATTTACAATTCAACGGAAAACTCCAAGTGGCAGTCCAGGGGAAGGAGATATTTTTGGGTGTCAGCAGTATCCCCCTCTCCTTGATATTGAAATTCCAGTGCCTGCCCCATAGAACTTAATTGATGGCAGGGGTTTATTTTTTTTTGAGGTAAGTAAGGTTAAACCCTTTTTTTAATAATTTTTTTTTATTGGAGGAAAGCTATGAAAAAGCTAATTCTTTTATGTTTAGTATGTTGTTCATTTCTCTTTTTTAACAGCAGTTTATACGCAACAGGTACAGAGGATGAAATTGTTATCGGATACACAAGCGATGCCTTAACAATGGATCCTGCCAACCATCGGGCCAGGACAACGGAAACCATATTACGTGATATGTACGATGGCGTCGTGGTGAGAAACAGCAAGATGGAAGTGGTACCACAAATTGCAGAAAGCTGGGAACAGCTTGATACTATGACCTATGATTTCATATTAAAAAAAGGAGTAAAATTTCATAGTGGTGACCTGCTTACTGCAGAGGATATCAAATTTACTTTTGACCGCATTATCACAGAAGGAGCAATCGGTGGCCAGACAAGTCCACGAAAAAGTCTTCTGGGTTCTTTAAAAGAGATAAAAGTCCTGGATACATATAAGGTCCGGTTTATTCTGGAAAAACCATGGCCGGTTTTCCCGGCTTTTTTACCCTGGCAGGAAGTGGTTTCCAAAAAGTTCACCCAGAGTGTAGGGCACGAAGGAATGGCTACACAAGTTAACGGCACAGGCCCTTTTAAACTGGTGGAATGGATTCGCGGCAACCGAATTGTCATGGAGCGGTTTGATGGCTACTATGGCGGAGCAACAAGTATTTTGCCGGTTGGAAAAGCAAAAGTTAAACGGGTTATCTGGAATATCATTCCTGAAAATGCTTCACGAGTTGCAGCTTTGTTGTCAGGAGAAGTAGATATTATTAACGAAGTACCCACCCACAGTATCAAACAAATCGACCGGAATGCCAATACCAGAATTATGTCAGTAAACGGAACCCGGAGCTATTTCCTTGCCCTGAATAACACCAGGCCTCCCTTTGATAATATTAAAGTCAGAAAAGCCATGTGTCATTCCATTAATGTGGATCTGATTATTAATAAATTACTCAATGGCAATGCCAGCCGCATAAGCAGCATTCTCAGTCCAGACGCTTTTGGACACAACCCAAACCTGAAAACGTATGAATATGACCCTGCCAAATCTAAAAAATTATTGGCTGAAGCAGGATATCCCGATGGTATAAGTGTTGAGCTGGATGTTACAAGCAATATGAAAGACCTTGCAGAAGCCATAGCAGCGAATCTGGCCAATGGCGGGATTACCGCCAAGGTAAAGGTGTGGGAAAAATCCGTCATTCGTCCTGACTGGAAAAAACCAGAAAAGAAGAGAGACATGTACTTTACAAACTGGGGAAACGGTTCTCTTGACCCGGTGGGTATCATGACACCTGTTTTAGCTTCCGGCGGGCGGGGTAATTTTTCCGGGTATTCTAATTCCAAAATTGATGAATTACTTGACAAGGCCATGGTGGAAATTGATCGAAAAAAACGCGCTTCATACTATCAGGAAGCTGAAAGTATCCTTAATCAAGAGGTCCCAATGGTGTTCCTCTGGTTGCCAAAAGAGATTTACGGTGTCAGTGCTAGATTGGGCGGCTGGGAACCCAAGCCTGACAGCCAGATTAACCTTCACGATGCCTATATTATTAAGTAAAAATGGAGATTTTATTTAGAAGATTATTGAGATTAATACCTGTACTCCTGGGGATCAGCCTTATTGTTTTTCTCATGATAAGCCTGACTCCGGGAGATCCGGTGGAGATCATGCTGGGAGATCAGCACGTCACTCCAGAAATGGAACAGGCGCTTCGTGAGGACATGGGCCTGGATCTGCCGATCCATGAACGGTATTTTAAATTTCTATCCAATGCCTCCAAGGGTAATTTCGGCAGAAGCTTCTTTCATCGAAGACCGGTCATGGAGGTCATTCTCGAACGGTTGCCAGCCACCATTGAGCTGACACTCTGTGCCATGGTGATGGCCATGGTCATATCCATACCTCTGGGTGTTCTGTCGGCGGTAAAAAAAGGAACATTATATGATAAAACTTCCGTGGTCACTGCCATGACAGGTGTTTCCATGCCGGGATTCTGGTTTGGTATTATCCTCATCATTATATTTGCCATTAATCTGCAATGGCTGCCTGTGTCGGGTCGATCTGTCTTTGCATTAAGAGTTCCTTCCATAACCGGGATGTTATTGATTGATACTCTTTTAGCCGGAAGGATGGACAGTTTTATGGATGCTGTAAAACATTTGATACTGCCCACCATCACCCTGGGAATGGCCATGGGAGCGACACTGATGCAGGTTACCCGTGCCTCAATGATGGAAGTATTAAAACAGGATTATATTCTTTTTGCCGAAGCCAAAGGCCTGAAACGCACCAGAGTGACTTTTTTCCATGCATTAAAAAATGCCCTGATCCCCACGGTCACGGTTGCTGCAATTCAAACCGGGCAATTGTTGGGGGGGAATATGATTATCGAGACAATTTTTGGCTGGCCTGGTGTGGGCAGCCTTGTTGTAAGAGCAATTTTCAGCCGGGATTATCCTCTGGTTCAGGCCGCAGTTTTAATTTATGTTTTAATTTACGTCATAATGAATTTTGTTGCTGATCTTTTATACACAGTATTAAACCCAAAGGTTCGCATATGAATATTACAGACACCAACTCGTCGGAAAATAGGATTGACATGATTGAGAAGACTGAAGTAAAAACGGTTTCACTCTTCTCAATCAATATGAAGAATTTCCTCGGCAACCGCCTGGCGGTGATTGCCTCTTTAATTGTAATCTTCGCCGTTATTGTCTCCATCTTCAGCTCCTTTTTCGCACCCCATGATCCCAATAAGACTGATCTGTTTTTAAGGCTTCAGCCGCCAGCCTGGATGGATGGAGGAGAGTGGAGTCATCCACTGGGAGCAGACCATCTTGGCCGGGATATTTTGTCAAGAATCGTGTATGGGACCCGTGTTTCAATCATTGTCGGTTTTTCTGTGATCTTTATTGCAACCGCTGTTGGTATATTAACAGGCCTGATGGCAGGATATCTAAAAGGAAAATTTGATCTTGTGATTTCCACCATTGTGGATATCCTGCTGGGATTTCCCTATCTGATCTTTGCAATTGCGCTCATGGCAGTCATGGGACCTGGATTCCAAAATATAATACTGGCCCTTGTATACAAAGAGTGGGTTATTCCCTGTAGGGTTGTCAGGGGGGAAACACTGGCGGTAAAAGAAATTGAGTATGTGGAGGCGGCCCAGGCCCTTGGTGCATCGACATTTCACATCATGCTCAAAGAAATTCTACCCAATATTCTATCCCCTGTCATAGTTGTGGCCACCACCCGAATGGCAACGGTTATTATTCTTGAATCCAGTCTCTCTTTCTTGGGACTGGGTGTACAGCCGCCAATGGCTTCCTGGGGCAACATGGTGGCAGACGGCAGGGAATTTATGTTGGAAGCCTGGTGGGTGAGTACCTTTTCCGGAATTGCCATTTTAATTTTAGTTTTAAGCATGAACATAGCAAGCCTTAGCTTGAGAGATGCTTTTGACCCAAGATTTAGCGAGTCCTAATGAAAAAAGAAATAGACAAAAACCAGTCTCCCTTATTGGAAATTAACAATCTGAGTACATATTTTGACACCCACAGTGGTCTTGTTAAAGCTGTGGATGGGGTGGGAATCAAGCTCTATCCTGGAGAATGTCTTGGCGTTGTGGGAGAATCAGGTTCAGGTAAAAGTGTTACTTTTTTAAGTGTAATGGGTCTGATTAAAAAGCCCGGAAGAATCGCATC
>CAZYDL010000248.1:0-5345 GCA_964646305.1 uncultured Desulfobacula sp.
AGGATGCTACAACCGTTTTCAGTGTAATGTACAAATGGAAAAGGACATTAAAAATGCAAGAAGTGTTATTATTCAAAATGGTAAGAGCAAGAGTCAAGAAGTCAGATATTGTCGGCGGTGTGAAATTGCTTGCCCTATAGGAAAATAACAAATAAGTAAATATAAGCCCTAAAAAGCTGGATAGTAGGTTCTATCTAAAGCAGTAGATCTTCACGAACAGGTGAGAACACCTCCACAACCACTGAATTTTCCAATACTTGAGCTGAATGGGGTATATCACCGGCAATACACCAGGTATCTCCGGGTTCCACCTGATGGGATTTTTTATCTATCATCAATATCAGTCTGCCAGAGATCAGATATCCGGTCTGTTCGTGTGGGTGGCTATGCGCAGGCAGATCTGCTCCCTTTGTCATAATAAATTGTGCCATTAAAGTTTTTTCTCCATGGGCAACGGTCTTGATTTTGATGCCCTCCATGGCTGTTTTATATCCATTCTTACTCATTTTATTAAACACTATTCTTACTCCCGCAATCCCACTGGTTTTCCCAGAATCTCTGACCAGATTATTGCATTCTGAAGGGGGTTTGATTTAAAAATTAAATTTTCTGAGCCTGGACGCTTTATTAAATACTCTTTTTCAATTACAGGTTCTATGAGATTTCGTTTTATTATCTTTTTTTCAGGTTTTTCCATTGCAGCATGGTAGGCAGGTATTTCAGTCTCTGGAGCTGTTGTATCAGGTTCCCTGAAATAATCATCTTCCTGATCAGATATTTCAAAATCCTGGGAGGGTGTTTGATCCTCTGCAAGTGTATCCCATGGGGATTCCTGATTTTTGTCTACCTGTTTCTGTTGCCTTGCCTGCTGTTCAAGCTCTTGGACAAATTGCTGAATTTTTTCACTGATCCTGTTAAATACAGATGGCTTTTTATTGGCTTTTGCCGGGCTTGCGTTTTTTGTATTTATTTCCTTAACCCGTTTTATAATGCCGGGCAGGAGAAAAAAAGCAAGAAGAAAAAGCATTGATATGATTGTATCAAAATCCATGGTTAATCCTTGATGATTTGCCGGTCTCTAATCTTTTTTAAAGGGTAAAGAGACCGGCAATCTCTTATTCAGGGCTGTAACTCAGGCCCTATTGAGGTTTTTTCGGGTCAGATTCCGGCGTGGCAATCTGATCTCTCATTTTTGTATCAGCTGAAATATTCTGCATTTTATAATAATCCATTACACCAAGATTTCCGCTTCTGAAAGCGTCAGCCATTGCAAGGGGTACCTGGGCTTCTGCTTCAACAACCTTGGCACGCATCTCCTGGACGCGGGCTTTCATCTCCTGCTCCTGGGCAAATGCCATTGCACGTTTTTCTTCAGCCTTGGCCTGGGCAATTTTCTTGTCTGCTTCTGCTCTGTCAGTTTCAAGTTCTGCGCCTATATTTTTACCCACATCCACATCTGCAATATCAATGGATAAAATTTCATAGGCAGTGCCTGAGTCCAAACCTTTTTTTAAAACGGTTTTTGATATCATATCAGGATTTTCAAGCACCTCCTTGTGGGTAACGGCTGAACCGATTGTGGTTACAATCCCTTCTCCAACCCTTGCAAGAATTGTCTCTTCTCCTGCACCTCCGACCAGACGGTCAATATTAGCTCGGACAGTAACCCTTGATAGTGCTTTTAACTGGATACCATCTTTTGCCATGGCTGCAACAAGAGGGGTCTCAATCACTTTTGGATTAACTGACATCTGTACAGCCTCAAGAACATCTCTACCAGCAAGATCAATGGCAACAGCGCGATTAAAGATAAGTTCGATATTGGCTTTGTCTGCTGCAATCAGTGCCTGGACAACACGGGCCACATTGCCGCCGGCAAGATAGTGGGATTCAAGATCATCCGTGGGAATTTCAATACCAGCTTTTACTGCCATGATTTTTGATTCAACAATAAGTTTTGGCGGAACTTTTCTGAACCTCATGAAAATAATATTCATCAATCCCACTTTGGCTCCGGAAACCAATGCTTGAACCCACAGGGCTATATAGGCAAAAATAAAATAAAACAGCACCAGGCCGATAATGCCTGCAATAATTACCAGAATAAACATAATATCCATTAAAACTTCTCCTTTTATAATTGTCTGTCCACAACAATACGGTTGCCTGTAACACCTGTTACAATCACAGGTGTATCAGCATCAATATATTCTCCGTCTGTCACAACATCCACACGCTGTGAATTAATCTGGGCCATGCCTGCGGGCCTGAGATCAGTGACAGCTTTTCCTTTCATATTTATATAAGCTTCAAGTTTCTCTTTTTGGGAAACCACTCCATTTTGCCTGGATAACTCTTTTTTTAATGCAAGAGGAGATTGTGCCAGTATTTTTATTCCAAAAAAAATAATTAAAGGAACAAAGATGATATCCAGACCAGTAAAAATAACGCCTGCTGTTGTGGATATGCTTGTAAACACAATGTACAGAGAGTAGGAGAGAACTGCAAGTGCAATCACAGTTAATATCCCCAGAGAAGGTATGAAAATTTCAGCAATAATGACCAGAATACCAATGGCCTGAAGTAGAACAGGTAAAATATAGGCTTTCATTTTAAAAATCTCATTTTGGTAAGCAAGGTTTACGTTTAATTTTTGCTCTTCTATTTTTTATTGTGCAATCATCATTACACACTATTTGCAGCAGTCTCTTTTACAATAACACGATTCTGGTCTATTTTGTCAATTATAATAGATGTTCCCTGTGCAATAAATTCACCCTGGGCAATGGCATCTATTTTTTGATTATTTATCATTATTTTACCTGACGGCCTAAGAAATGTATGGGCAATCCCGGTATCTCCCGGTTTTATTGATACATTCCCAATGGCATCCACATGGGAGTTTTTTAAATCAGTTCCAAGGTAAGGCCCTTTAACCAGCTTTGAAATATTTGGTAAAACAAATCTTATTGAAAACAGGGATATGAGAAAGGCAAATAAAAAACACCCTGAAACAAGTGCAATATTCTTCATCAGCAAAGCACCTTCCCAGGGAAATTGCGGATCAGGCAATACAAAACCCTGGAAGGAGAGGACAAGGCCTGTGGCAATTACAAGAAGCCCTGCAATACCTGCGATTCCAAACCCGGGAAGCACAAACACCTCCACACCAAGCAGAAGAACACCAATGAGCATAATTAATAACTCTGTGTGGTCTGCAAGGCCAATAAGATACTGGTTAAAGAAAACAAGGCCAAGCAGAAGTATGCCTGCAATTCCAGGTATTCCAAAGCCTGGAGCTTTGATCTCAGTATAGAGTGCACCAATTCCCATTAACATCATCATTGGTAAAAAAGGTTGTAAAAATCGTACGAAACTGACCGACCATGATTCTTCTATTGTTACAATCTCAACAGAATCATAACCTGCAAAAGACAATGCCTCTTTTAAACTGCTTACGCTTTTTTGTGAAAATTTCAAATCAAAAGCTTCTGCATCATCCATGGTTAACAATTCACCCTTGGCAACAATGGTTTTTTTTGAAGATATTTTTTCTTTTTCCTCTTTAGTAAGATCATCATAGGCTTTTTTATCAATAAATTGAGTTGTACCATCCATTACAATTTTATAAATCTCCATATCAATGGTAACCATGGATTCTGAAAGTTTAACAGGATAATTATTTTTCTTTGCAAGGGCACGAAATTTTGCCCGAAGAACAGTCTGAATCTTTTCTCCGGCCATTTGCTGGCCTTCTTTAGTACTAATAATGGGCGCACAATCTCCAATAATTGTATTATTTTTCATGAATAATAAATTTGAAGAAAGAGCAATGAGGGCACCTGCGGAAATAGCCCGTTTTTCCACATAGGCAATGGTTTTTCCTCTGGGTATATTGGAAATGGTGTCAACAATATCCAGGGCTGCATCCACCCTGCCGCCAAATGTATCCATTTTAAAAACAAAGACAGCATCAACCTCATCTTTTATCTCTTCCAGGGATTTTTTAACATGGGCTGCCATGCCGGCTTCCACTGTGCCTGAAACCTGAATCACATAAACTTTTTGTTTTTTTTCCAGGGCAAAGGCCGGGCTCCCAAATAAAGAGCATGATAAAAGGATCATAAATCCTGCAAGAGTAAAAATCAGTTTTTTATTAATTCTCATAAATATCACATTTACCTTAAAATAAATCCATGGTTTAAAGGATCCTTGGGATCAATTAAAAATTCATGCCTGCCTGTAATATATGCACTGCCTGTTACCTTAGGAATAATAGCATCATGATTTCCAACTTTTGTCAGCTCTTTAATGCTGCATTTAAAACTTGAATTAATAATGCTGTTAATTACAATATTCTCTCCAGGCTTGATTTCATTCCTTTTATTTAAAATTGCAAGTCTTGCGCTTACTCCGGTTCCTGTGGGGCTTCTGTCAACTTCACCTTCAGCAAAGATGCAGCAATGCCTTGAATGAATATTGTCAAGATCAGGGAAATCCACAAAGATTGTCCCGTATAAAAATCCAAGATCTTTTTCCAGGGGATGTTTAATTATCTTTGATTCCATAATGGCATTTTTAATCATTTTTCCCTTTTTTGCAAGTTCACTGAAATAATCCGGCGTACATTCAAGCCCTATATCCCCTGCATTGACAAAGGCATAAAAAGCACCGCCAAATCCGAGATCATAGCGTACTTCTCCTATTTCAGGAACATGAACAATAGCATCTAACTCCAAAACAAAAGAGGGCACATTTTTAAATGTTACAGATTCAACCCGGTTCCCACTCATATTAGGGACAGCAGTCACAAGACCTGCCGGCGTGTCAATCCTGATTTTCTGGTTCTCATTATTTATTTTGACAAAGCCTGTTTCCACAGCAACTGTTGCAACAGCAATTATTCCATGGCCGCACATTGTGGAAAAACCTTCATTATGCATGAAAAGGATGCCAAAATCTGCATCTTCTGTCACAGGTTCGGTTATGAAACATCCATACATATCAGCATGGCCGCGGGGCTCAAACATAAGGGTCTTTCTCATGTGATCAAGATGTTTTTTTGCATATCTTCGCTTTTCAAGAATGGTATCCCCAAGGGGTTCTGGAACACCTGATAGAATAATTCTAAAGGGTTCTCCTCCGGTATGAGAATCTATGGTTTTGATTATCTGATATCTATCCGGGAGCTTAAAATTTTTCATTCCATTGGAACCTGTTAATATAGATTTGTCTTTTTCATCAATAACCTGTGTACTTATATTAATATCAAAATTTACCAGATTTGATGTATTTTTGATACTATTTTCTGTTCTTTTCAAGAATGCTTTTATAAAAAATTTTAT
>CAZYDL010000249.1:0-5282 GCA_964646305.1 uncultured Desulfobacula sp.
CCTGTAAATTCCCAGTCAATCACAGCTTTTATTTCATCATTATCCCAAATTACATTTAAAGGATGCAGATCTCCATGACAAAAAGAGATGGGTAATGTATCATGGGCATCCATGAAACCCTCTTCAAGAAACCTTAAAAAAGGGAAAAAATCATTATAAACACCCCTGTCATTTATTTTCATTTCATCAAATAATTTATAAATATAATTTTTCAATGAAAACAATTGAAATTGAACATGATCACCTATATTTTCTGAAGCTTTAAAAAGATCTTGTATAAACTTTGCAAAGCTTTCACCCTTGCTTGAAGATTCAAGATAATCCGGGCGTTGAATGCCAGTGCTGTTTAAAAACAGGGATAATTGGAAACAATTATCTTTAAAAAACACCAGAAACTCATTATCATCTGTTTTCCTGTACACAAGGGCCTGGGCAAGACCATTATTATTTAAATATTCAACAGCCCTGGCAATATTATTTTTTAACTCAAATCTATTTTTATGAAATTTCTCAAGCAGAAACAGATTCTTGTTTTTATCCTGCACCACTATCCTTTCAAATATCCGCTCAGGGCTGCCCTGGATTTTAATATCCTGACGAATACATTGAAAATCAAGATTCCATCTGGCTTTCAGCCATGGAATAAATTCTTGCTTATTTTTATAAAACTCTTCCAATACTAAGATTCCACTCTTTTTTTAAATCATGGAAACAATACTTTTTCCATATTCCTGTGCTGCCTGGACACCACCGCCTATCCAGCTTGCTTTGAGCATTAAAGCTCCTCCTGAAACCATTTTCATGCCATAGATATGTTCCATGGTATCAAAAATCCTTGGTCCGGCTTCCCCGCTCCAGCCATAGGCACCAAAGGCACCGCCTGGTTTATCTTTAAGCTCTGCTCTTTCGGCCAGAAACAGAATCTGTTTCATGGATGTAATCATTTCACCGTGATAGGTTGCAGAGCCAAACAGATAGGCATCATAGCCCTTTAAATCTTCTTCGTTTTTGATTTCATTTGCTTTTTTAATATCCACCTCATTGCCTGAAATACGGACACCTTCAGCAATTAAATCTGCAATATCTTTAGTTGCATTTGCCCTTGATGCATAAACTATTAAAACTTTTCCCATTATTCCTCCTTAATTATAATTAAATAAAATTCGTTCATCTGCCATTTTAATATTTTTTGTTCCTGTCATAAACATTGCCTTTTTCAATACCTTATGGATATGCTCAAGGTGAAGCTTAACTCCAAGGGTACCAGATCCCACAGCCGCTCTTATAATATCCCTTCCAAGAAAAACAGCATCAGCACCAAGAGCAAGCATTTTTAATACATCATAACCTGTTCTCACCCCGCCATCAGCTGTAATTATTACATCATTGCCAAGTTCTTTTCTGATCAGGGGCAGCATGACAGCAACCCCGGGAGTGGAATCGAGAACTCTTCCTCCATGGTTGGATATACTTACAACTTTAACTCCGGCATCAACACATTGTCTGGCTTCGTCTGGAATCATTATTCCCTTGGCAATAAAGGGAAGTGTCGTAAAATTAACCAGCTCTTTAATATCTTTAGCACTTTTTTTAAACACAGGCTGCCCATGCAATGCCATAATGCTTGACCCGCATCCGTCCAGATCGACACCCACGGCTTTACATCCCAGATTTTCCGCCTTTTTAATGAGACTTTTTAAAACATCCTGGGATCTTGGTTTGAATATTTGTATGCCAAACCCGTTACAGGATTTCATGGCATCAAGGGCTGGATTTTTTTCATATGTATAAAACCAGGTATCTCCTCTAAGTCCAATGGTTCCAGCCTGCTGTGATCCCTTTAATACAGATGTGCAAAAGGCTGTTTCATCCATTGAATCATTATATTTCTGGGCACCTGCTGTTGAAGAAGCAAGTATAGGAAATTTAAGATCAAGACCGAGAAACGAACATGAGGTATCAGGTTCAAAATGATCCCCAAGTACAGACATATTCAATTGCAGATCTGCAAGAGCTTTTGTATTTGCCCGAAAGGAGTGACCCTGACCAATGCCACCAAGGCCGATGGGCTTTCCATAGGCTTCTCTCTGGCAGATTTTATCAAAGCTGCCGTCACATGAAGGATAGGCAGCACAAATGCCTTTAAGTTTTTTTCTTGCCAGATCCCTGACCTGGTCAAGGGTTTTAGGAACATCCTTGATATCCATGATCACTCTTTTGTCTGCATGGCAGGATTCACAATTCTCTGGTTTATCCTGACTTGTTAATATTTTACTGCACACAGAACAATACCACTGGTTCATTGATTGTCTCCTTTGTCAAATTGGCCAATACCAAGAGTTTTTTCCAATTGTGCTGCATTAAAACTGTATTCAATAAGAGGCTGGTTTTTTAAAACATCTAATCTTTCGTGAAATGGAATACCAGGGCTTTTATAAATAATGCCCGTGGGAATTTTATGATTTTTATCGTGTACAAGCTGCAAAGCTTTTTTAAAATCAGAATAGTCATGGCCTGAATCTTTAAGGTCAAAAACCCGTGATTTATACCATGCATGGGTATTTATTTTATTAAAAGAAACACAGGGCTGGTAAATATCAATCATTGAAAATCCTGGATAATTGATGGCTTCAACAATTAAATGGGTCAATTGCTGCATGTTTCCTGAAAACCCTTGGGCAATAAATCCTGCTCCCATGCCAAGGGCTGTTGCAACGGGATTAAAAGCATTGGAAATTGTTCCGTGATTTTGATTTTTTGTTTTCATTCCCAAAGCTGAGGTTGGAGAAGCCTGCCCCTTGGTCAACCCGTAAATCTGGTTATTATGTACGAGCAGGGTAATATCAATATTACGGCGTATTGCTGCCAAAAAGTGATTGCCGCCCTCACCATAACAATCCCCATCTCCTGAATTTACAATAATATTAATATTATGATTGGCAATTTTAGCTCCTGTGGCAAGGGCAAGGGCTCTTCCATGGAGTCCATGCAGCATATTGCAGGCAAGATAATTCGGAAGTTTGCCTGCCTGGCCGATACCAGATATAAGCAAAAGATCTCTGGGTTCTAAATCAAGAGTAATAAAAGCATTTTTCATTGACTTGAGAATAGAAAAGTTACCACATCCAGGGCACCACTGGTTCTCATTATCAATATCAAATTTTGTTTTTTCCATACTAATATCCCATGATCTGCTTTGCTTGTTTAATAATATATTCAGGATAAAAAGGTCTGCCGTCATATTTTAGAATAGAATCATTAAATTGGATGCCTGTCTGCTGGGTAATCAAAGTTCCCATCTGGCAGGTGGCATTACCCTCAACCATTATTAATTTTTTATTTTCAAGCAGTCTTTTTATTGTATTACAATCCAAAGGCCATATATCTTCAAATATGATACACCCTGCATCAATCCCCTGTTCCCTTAATTTTGCGCAGGCTTCCATGACACTGCCCTTTGTCGATCCCCAGGCTGTCAAAAAAAAGGAGCTGTTGTCATGAAAAACCAGGGGTTGTGCCATCTCATTTTTCATCAATTTAAGTTTTTTAAATCGTTTTTCCACCATTATATTGCGGTTTTCCGGGTCTTCAATGGACAAACCTTCTTGGGTATGTTCATTGCCGCTTGCCCTTACAAGGGCATCAGAACCGCAGGGAACCCTGCGTGGGGAAATACCAGTATCTATCATTTTATATCTTAAATAATCCTTGGACTGATACAATTTTGTCTCTTGTTCCAGAAAACTTTTATGCTCATGGCCGATTTCAAATACACCTGATTCAGTTTTTGCTGAATCTGCAAGAAACTGATCCATTAGAATAATAGACGGCACCTGATATTTTTCAGACAGAAAAAATGCTTTTTTAACCACATCAAATGTCTCTATAATACCTCCGGGAGCAAATACAAATCTAGGGAATTCATCCTGGGATGCATTGATGGCAAATAAAAGATCTGCCTGGGCTGTCCTTGTGGCAAGACCGGTTGCAGGTCCGGGGCGCTGGGCATTAATAATAACAAGAGGGGTCTCACTCATTCCAGCAAGCCCAAGCCCCTCGGTCATGAGGCAGAATCCCCCGCCCGAGGTGGATGTCATGGAACGAACTCCTGCAAATGATGCTCCCACTGCCATATTGACTGCTGCGATTTCATCTTCAGCCTGCTCAATAACAATGGGCAGTTGATCACTGTATTTGACAATATTGGAAATAATTGAAGTACCCGGACTCATGGGATAAAATGGAAAAAACCTGCAATCAGCTGCAAGGGCACCCAGGGCAGCAGCTTTTGCCCCGGTCATGACCATATTTTCATGTTTAACAGGAGTAAAATCAAAACAGAGAGAAAAATCAATCTTTCTGCCAATCTCATATCCGCTTTTTCCAGCTTTCAGGTTCAAATCCAATACTGATTTCCCTTTTTTCACGAACTGCTCTTTGAGTACCTGTTCAATATCTTTAAATTCAGCTCCGAGAATAGCAAGAACAGCACCTGCTGCAATTGTATTGGAAGCAATCTTCCCACCTGCCTGTTGTGCAAGAAGCTCCAAGGGTATATTATAAATATTTGATTCTGCTTTTTTGCTGTCATCACCATTAAAAAGAATAATTCCATGGGAAGAGAGTGTATCTTTATGATATTCAAATGTTTTCGTATCAATGGCAACAAGGATATCAGGCTCAAAACAAGGTGCGTTCAAAGGTGTCTCACTTATTCTCAATAAATGAAAACTATGTCCTCCCCTGATACGTGATTCAAAATCATCCACAGAGAATATGAATAATCCAGCATTGTGGCACACCTTTGCAAGCAAGGCTCCGATTGTCTGAATCCCCTGCCCTGCTGCGCCTCCGATCAAAATTGTAATATCTTGATGCATGTTCAACTCTCTATTTTTCAGATTTGATTACTTAATATGAAATACTATAAAGCAAAATACAGACCAATACAAAGAAATATTCCCTTACCTGGATGTTTGCCATAAAAAAGGTTTGAATCGCCTTCAAAATTTATGACATGGACAATTCTTGATTCTTAAAATTTAAATTTTGGGCCATTAATCAACTTATCAAGACCCTGAACAGGATCTGTATGATAATGAAATAGTGTATTCTGATACAATTTTGTACCAAGAAAGCCTGTTCCTTTCTTAAATTTTTGTTTTTCAAAATAAAGGCTTAATGCTATAAACCAGATGTGAAAGGTTTTTCAATACTTGTGGGCTGTTCAGGCATGATGATTGCAAAAGTTTAAATAAAGTTATAAGGATCTATTGTATCTC
>CAZYDL010000250.1:0-5278 GCA_964646305.1 uncultured Desulfobacula sp.
GTCTAAAAAAAAGTTATTGTAATTACAGGTAGTTAAATGGCACTGTGGAGGTTCGAGCCCTCTCTTCGGTACCATATAAGAATCAAGGCCTTGCAAAGATTTTAAAATTTTCTTTGCAAGGCCTTTGTTTTTGGTCACTAAAAGGGTATTAAAAATTTGTATTTAATCAATCGCCATCATGGTTGATGGATCGAGTTTGCATTTAATATCTGTTCTGTCGCCATCTTTTAAAATAACTGCTTCTATCTTGTTTTCCACAGGCTGGAGGAAAACAGCCTTATCAAATTTTTCTTTATAGGTTTCAAGCTGTACTGGAAATCCATCTTCACAAAGTTTTTCATCCCTGTGGCTTTTCATGGACAACCAGGTAAAAATGCCAAACTCCTGATTTAAACTTTCAAGGCCTTTAAATACGCTTGTAATATCTTTATCAAAATTTAATCCATCAATGATTATTATGGATGGTAATGCAAGGTCAGATTTTTTAAAACTTTTAAGATAGTCCCTGATCTTTTCAATATCAAAGGTGTTCTCATTATAGCTGATTCCAACTTCATTGGTTTTGATATCTTCCCAGACTCTGACAGCCTTTTGGGGATCAACATAACCAATATAGTTGATAAGGTTTTTATAACCGTCGGAATATCTCAAATTGATTTTTTCCATGGGGTCATCAAGACTGATGTGGAGTATTTTATCATCGTTTAACAGTTGTGTAAGTGCAATTTGAACCAGAAAACTTGTTTTTCCTACGCCTGCTCTTGAAAGCACTGCCCCGAACCTACCGTCACTGACATTGTCAAATCCAATGGTTTTTGAAACTGGGCTTTTTAAAATAAGATCTTTTTTTAGCATGTATCCTCTCTTCTTATATAAATATCTTGAGATTTTTGAATAACGTCCCTTTTTGCCCTATTGCCACGGAATATGAACAAAATTGAATACTATTCAAAGATCTCATCTTAATTATTATTATTTTTTTGTTTTTTCTTCATTTTTTTTTCTTGCAATCTCTTCTGCCACAGACATGGGTACCTGTTTATAGGTTGAAAATTCCATGGTAAATTGAGCCTTTCCCTGTGTGCCGGATCGCAGCACTGTTGAAAAGCCAAACATATCAGACAGAGGTACCTGGGATTCAATTACTGACATCACACCCTCTTCCTGGGAACCTTGAATAATACCACGTCTTTGATTAATCAGCCCCATGCACGCCCCTTGAAATTCATTGGGAGTCTCAATGACAACTTTCATGATAGGTTCTTTGATAACAGGTTTTGCCTTGGCATAACCTTCAAGAAAAGCTCCCCTTGCAGCAGATTTAAATGCCATTTCAGAAGAGTCAACAGCATGGAATGCTCCATCATTAATTGTTACTTTGATGCCGGTTACAGGGAACTCAAGCTTTGGTCCTTTATCCATACACATTTCAAAACCCTTCTTACAGGCTGGAATGTAATTAGTGGGAATCCTGCCCCCTGTAATTTTATTGTCAAATTCAAACTCTTCTTCACAGGGTTCCATAAATCCTGATATGCGGCCAAATTGTCCTGCACCACCAGTCTGTTTTTTATGGGTATAATTAAAGACAGCTTTTCTTGTTATGGTTTCTCTATATGCAACTCTTGGCTGACCTGTTTCAACTTCTGCATCATACTCTCTTTTCATTCTTTCAACATAGACTTCAAGGTGAAGCTCGCCCATACCCTGAATGATTGTATCACCTGTTTCATGGTCCACATAGGTTTTAAATGTGGGATCTTCCTTTGTAAACCTGTTTAAAGCCTTGGACATATTGATCTGGGCTTTGTTGTCTTTTGGTACAATGGAAAGAGAAATAACAGGTTCCATGATATGCATGGCAAGCAAGGAATAGTTGATTTGCGGAGAAACAAAAGTATCGCCCGAGGCACAGTCAACTCCAAACATGGCACCAATATGACCTGCAGGAATTGCGTCTACCTCTTCCATCTGTGCTGAATGCATCCTTATGAGACGCCCTGCCTTGGTTTTTCTGCCATCCCTTGAATTAATCAGAGTATCACCCTTGTTAATACAGCCCTGGTAGACCCTGATATATGTGAGCTGACCATACTGCCCGTCCTCAAGTTTAAAGGCAAGAGCCACTGTTGGCTTGTCAAATGTGCTTTCAAGGATGACAGTCTCTTCATTATTATCCATGTCAATGGCTTCGTTTTCAATGTCAAGGGGCGAGGGCAGATAGCTTATTACTGCATTTAAAAGGGGTTGAACTGCCTTGTTTTTATAGGCAGAGCCAAGGAAAACAGGAGTCATTTCCCTTGCTATGGTTCCAGTTCTGACCGCCTGCATAATTAGTTCCTGGGTGATCTCTTTCTCTTCCAGGATTGCATCGGTAAGCTCGTCTGAAAAAAGAGAAACTTCATCAACCATCTCTTCTCTTGCCAATTGTGCATCATCAAGCAGATCAGCAGGGATATCTTTTTCAACAACATTTTCACCATGTTCACCTTCAAAATACAAAGCCTTCATTTTAACTAAGTCAATAATACCTTCATGTTTGTCTTCAAGGCCAATGGGAAGCTGCATCATAACAGAATTGTGTCCAAGCTTGTTCTTGAGCTGCTGGCTTACCTTGACTGGGTTTGCTCCTGATCTATCGCATTTATTAACAAAGGCAATACATGGAACTTTATATCTTTTCATCTGCTGGTCAACTGTAATGGACTGGGACTGAACACCTGATACTGAACAAAGGATCAATACAACTCCGTCTAAAACCCTTAATGAGCGTTCAACTTCAACGGTAAAGTCAACATGACCCGGAGTATCAATAATATTGACATTGTGTTGATCCCATTCACAATAGGTTGCAGCAGAAGCAATTGTAATGCCCCTCTCTCTTTCAAGTTCCATGGAATCCATGATGGCGCCGGTACCGTCTTTGCCTCTAACTTCATTGATTTTATGGATTTTGTCAGTGTAAAACAGAATTCTTTCAGTCAGTGTGGTTTTACCAGAATCAATATGGGCACTGATTCCAATATTTCTTACTCTTTCTAAATCTCTGATCATTTTTTAAATCATCCCTTTGAATATAAAATTTACCTTTATACAATTTTTATATAAAACACTTTGCAAACTAATCAGGTGTTTCACTCTTTGTTGTGGGCAAAAGTGGACACAAGACCAAATCTGCCCGTGGCAGTTATTAGAAACAATTGTTGACAAAGGTTTTACCTTGTTCTTATATAGTAATAATTTTTATGGTGTTGTTATTTATGCTTTGAAAATAAGTTTAAAACTATAATAAAAGTCAAAATTATATCTTAAAACTATTAAATTGTCAAGAAAAATACAAAATGGTTGAATTTAAAACTACCCTGTTCAAAGGGTTACAGGCAAAAGGCCTCAAAGATTTTAATATCAATGTTTCTGATCATCAGGCCCAATTGATGGCCATGCATGCAAAAGAGCTCATGGTCTGGAATAAAAAAATTAACCTTACAGCCATAAAACAACCTTTGCAGATTGTTGAAAAACATTTTATTGACTGCCTTGCAGCAGCCTCTTTTATAAAAAATAGAAAATCTATTATTGATATGGGGTCAGGCGGAGGGTTTCCCGGAATTATTCTTAAAATCATAAATCCTGAACTTGAAATTGTCTTAATGGACTCTTCAAGGAAAAAAATTAATTTTTTAAAACATGTAATACGCCTGCTGGCTTTAAAAAATATTAATGCCATTCACACAAGGGTTCAGGATCTCCATGAAAATATTTTATATAAAAACAGGTTTGATGCTGTGATATCAAGAGCTTTTACTGAGCTCTCAAATTTTGTTGAGCTTGCATCTCCATTTTTAAAGACGGATGGTGCAATCTATGCCATGAAAGGAAAGCTGGCAAAAAAAGAGATAAGTCCTAAGCTTTTAGAAAAATTTCAAATTAAGACTAATCATTATGTGCTGCCCTTTGAAAGATCTGATAGATATGTAATCGAATTAATAAAAGAGCTTTAACCTGATAAATCTGGATCATAAATATTTTAAAAAGTGGACATTAAAGGCAAGATGGTTTATATTTACACCCTTTGTAAAAGATCTCCTTTTTTCTTATGATTCTAAATTGTGCTGTTCAAAAGCCGATTGAATTTTTTTTTGTAAAAAAAGGCAGGTTATAAATCATGGCAATTATACTATTTTGATATAAGGTTGAAAAGGAGACATAATAATTATGAGTAATAATGATTATACAATTTACAGTGGCGGACTTAAAGGTGCCGAGGCAATGTTTGGGGAGTGTGCACAAAAACACGGGGTCAATGAAATAAATTTTTCTTTTCAAGGGCATAAGTGTTTTAGGGAAAAAAATATTACCATGCTCAGTGATGAAGAGTTGAAAAAAGGCAATATCAGCATGGAGATAGTTTCTGCGCGCATGGGCAGAAGATATGCCCAGGCTGATAAGATAAGAAAAGTTTTTCAAATGCTTTTTCATATGGTAAACAAGGGGTATCAAGTATTTGCAATAGGCTGGATTCAGCCTGATAAAACAATAAAAGGCGGAACAGGCTGGGGTGTAGAGCTTGCTAAATTTTTCAACAGACCTGTCAGTGTCTTTGATCAGGAGACAAATATCTGGTATTCATGGAAAGGAAATGAGTGGAAAGAGGATAAACCTGTGATTGCACATAAAACTTTTTGCGGCACAGGAACAAGAAATCTTTCCCAGGAAGGTGAAAAAGCAATTGAAGAGCTTTTCAACCGCTCCTTTAAATAATGCAAAAATAAAGAATTTATATATTTAAGATTACCTTTTATTTCAACAGAGGTAATCTTAAATTTTTAAAAATTTTCAGCAGATCAAATATAAATTATTCAACAATTTCAAGAATAACTCTTTTTTGTTCCTTTGCAGAAGCGCAGGATAAAATTGTCCTCATGGCTTGAGCTGTTCTGCCTTTTTTACCAATGACTTTACCAAGGTCTTCCTTTGCAACTCTCAATTCCAGTACAAGCGTCTGCTGAGCCTTAATTTCCTGGACATCAACCTCATCCTGATTATCAACCAATGCCTGAGCAATTAACTTTATCAACTCTTTCATTACCTGTCTCCTTTGATCAGTCCAAATAGTAGAAGCAAATTTGAGCTACTTTACCAAGTATTGCCATAATTTTTTACAAAGTCTTTGAATTTAACTTTTTGTCAAATTTTCACGCCAGTAGAAAAGAAATCATTCCACAAAAATTTCAAAGACTTTAAATTTACAATATCACAGCTTATAATAATCTCAAGC
>CAZYDL010000251.1:0-5238 GCA_964646305.1 uncultured Desulfobacula sp.
AGGGTAAGATTGATGTTGTTGTATATGGGCCTAACCCATTACCGGATATGTCTGCTGGGCAACCTATGTGTTCTGATGCTCCAGGCGCTGACAATTGAAACGGTTGCACTGCAGCATAGAAGTGTTTTTTATGTAAAATTTTTTAAACCTTTCCTTTTAACGAGACACTTAAGTATTAGAAGGTGGCTAAATCAGGATAGGGCACATATGAAATTTTTTTTTAAGGGAGAGGAAAATGAAAAATTCAAACAACATAAAAAAGAGTGTAAAAAAAATATTGTTTATTTCCCTGCTTTTTTTATTAATTCCAGGGTTTGCTTTTGGGGCCAGCACTTCGTTACCTGATACAAAGGTTAAAGCCACTGCAAAGCCGCTTAAAAACCCAAAAATTAAAAAAAGCCCGTTACAAAAACAGGGTAGTACGTTAGTAAATCCTCAAAACACCAGACCAGTATTACGAAGTGCCGAGATTACTCGTCTTTTGATTGGTACAGAGTCATCTGGAAAATGGTATTGGGAAGTGACAATTAAAAATACCGGTAATGTAGAACTTGAGGGGCAACGTGTTATTGCACAGGGGTATAAGCTTTCTTTCTCATCATCCCAAAATGCCTGGACAGGGGCTTCAGGTTCAATTATTGGTGGGAACCTTTTGCCTGATCATAGCATGGTTATTAAAAGATATTGGAATCGTTGCTGCAAGACAGATCAACTTAAAGTCGAATTGCGAGATAATCTAACCAACTCAGTTCTGGATACTGAAACTTTGACCTCCCTTACTCATTCATCGCGTAGACCTCTTGATGTAAGGGTAAGGATAATTCACTGGAATAATACAACTAAATCATGGCAGGCCACTTTAAAAAATTATACTGACTTTACTGTTAAACTCTCAGTTAAGGGAGATCTCTGGAAAGTAAATACTACTACCCTGATACCTGCAGGTATAAGTATAATTACTATTGGGCCTAATGGAGAGGCTTCTTCTGCATGGAAGAACATGGGGGGACCCCAACATGGTGATAAACTATCGGTACGCACGAAATTTCTTATGGGTGAGAATTATTGCAATGAGAGCGATAATGACTGTGGCTATATAGAATTCAATCAGGTTACAATACCAGATAGCGGCATGGCTTTCGTTTTGTATTAGCAGTCAGTAGTGTCCGGTTATCCCCTGTCCATGATGCCTGTTTGGCCTTTGGAGCCTTTTCTGTAATCTGCCCAGTACATTGAAAGCACAGCATCAATTAATGATCCATCAATTGCAATGAGCTCACCGAGATCTGAATAATTGGATGGCAGAACACCTTGCTGTATGAAAATACCTTTTTAATGTGAAACTGAGCAGAAAAAGCTCAACGTATCAGAACGGTTAGGTAGGCGGACAAAATTGGGGATAATTTGCTTAATTGACGCAAATTGTAAGTCAATTTGATCAAAAAATAAAAAAAATCATCCAGGTGTTAGAAAAACAGAGATACTTATACTTTTTGTTCATTTTCCATAAAACATGGGATACATAAATATTTATTATCAAACCTCCTGATTCTTGATTCCATAGTCATCTCTTTACAATTTTCACACTCAATACTTTGTAAAATTCTTGCAGGTTTTACAGGAGGTGTTGTTATATTTTCAATTTTAAAAAGCGTATCAAGATCTGCATCCATTATCTTTTTAATGTAAACGTTTTTATTGTCTCCACTTTTGTTTTGTTTAATGTAAACAGCTCTAAACCCAATATTTTCTTCTCTGTCAAAAAATGTAAATCCAGCCTTGCCAAAATCATTGTGAATCAAATTGCCCTTGCCAAAAGTACAATCTGTTAAAAACTGTATTGCATCAACTCCGCACATATCTGTTTCAACCACACAAACTATAGTTTTGGCCACTGCTGGCCTGGCATTTGGTGATTCGATATCTGTGATGTTTAATTTTTGCATTGCAAGCTCAGACACACGTATCCCTATGGCAAGCCCTGGACAGGTATGCCCATGGAAATTAATGGTTTTATCAATCAGATCTTTATCTATCATACAAGACATACTAAATTCTCCTTATTTTGATACTGTTATGCAGCAATTGTTAACTCTCCTGGAATAATAACAGGATGCCCTTTATGCTGCATGATTTCCACAGGTATTCCATAAACAGATTCCACCATTGAACATGAGATGTCACTTACATGACCAGCCCCATAAATTGAACCTTTTTGCAAAAACAGATATTTATCTGAATATCTTAAAGCAGTGTTAAGGTCATGCATAGTCATAACTGCTGCGACATTGTGTTCTTTTACAACTCTTTTTACAAGCCCAAGTATCTCTGCCTGGTTTTTTAAATCAAGATTACTTGTGGGCTCATCTAATAAAAACAGGTCAGTCTCCTGAACAAATGCTCTTGCAATTGAAACTTTTTGCAGCTCTCCTCCACTCATCTGATCTATATACTTCAATGAAAGATGCTCAAGATTAAGTCGTTTTATCACAGCATCAACTTTTCTAATATCATCTTTTGAAACTCTCCATTTAATATGGGGTCTTCTTCCCAATAAAATGGCATCAAAAGCTGTCAACTTTGCAACATCACTGTTTTGGGCGACATAACTCATTTGTTTTGCAATTTGGGTAACATTCATATTAAAAGTATCCTGGCCATTGATATAGACATCTCCTCTATCTTTTTTTAATATGGAATTAATGCACTTTAAAAGGGTGGTTTTACCAACACCGTTTGGCCCAAGGATTGCTAAAACTTCCCCTTTTCCCACACTGAAATTGATATTATTCAAAACATTATGGCTGTTATACTTAAATGATAAATCGTTAATATTGAGTATCATCTTCTTTTTCCTCTAATAATTAAATATATGAAAACCGGTGCTCCAAGAAATGATGTCAAAACTGAAACAGGAAGAATATGCGGGCTTAGAATCAGTCTTGCTGCAATGTCTGAAACAAGAAGAAGCAAGCTTCCTGCAATAATAGTTCCCGGTAAAAGGAATCTGTGGTCATCGCCTATTATTCTGCGAACCATATGTGGTGCAATAAGCCCTACAAAGCCAATAATTCCAACAAATGAAATAATAACAGATGTAACAAATGAAGCTGTTATCATACCCAAAAGCCTTGTTCTTTCGATTTTTACTCCAACTCCTTTTGCAGTCTCGTCCCCTGCATCAGCAGCATTATAATTCCAGGCATTCATTAAAAAGTAACAAATAGAAAAAAGTGTCACAATAGAGAGAAACACGATTTCATTCCAGCCTGTGCGCGCAACATCACCAAATGTCCAAAACACCATGGCAGCAAGCTGAACATCATCTGCAAAAAACTGAAGAAGCATTGTGCCTGCAGTAAACAAAGAACCTAGGGCCACACCGGTAAGAATCATAACTTCTGGACTTGACTGCCTTAGTTTTGAAACCGCAAGAATAATTGAGGCTGCTATCATGGAAAATATAAAAGCTGAAAATGTGGTTATATAAGGGTTTGAAATTGCAACAGCATCACTGATGGAACTTGCCATTGTTCCAGAGCCCAAAATCATGACTGAAAAAGCAGCTCCAAATGCAGCAGCATGGGAGATACCAAGTGTAAAAGGTGAACCTAAAGGGTTTCGCAAAACAGACTGCATAACAGCTCCTGAAACCGCAAGCCCTGCACCTGCCACAATTGCTGTAAGCACCTGGGGAAGCCTGATATTAAATATAATAATATCAAATCTCTTTGAAACAGCCAAATTTGGCAAAATAGGACTTGCCAGACTTTTTACAACATCATTAAAAGGAATTTTTACAACACCCAGTGAAATACCTGCTACAAATATCAATACAAGGCATATCAATGCAATTACAATAAATACAACCTTTTTCCCAATATATCGGGAATACTCCACGGGTAAAACTCCATCATCAAAATGCATCTCAACTCCGAAAAATTTAATTAATAAGGATTTTTTTAAATGCCCTATTTTGAAAAGCCTTGTTCATCAAAGGGAATACAGGGCTGCCCACAAGGAATGTATAAATTTCGTCTGCTTTTTTTACAGGGATAATATCTGAAAACTTATCAGGATAAAACAATTTTCCTGCATACCAGGCATCAGCAAGGATTGAGCCAAAATTTCTTGAATACCAATTATATGGGAGAACACCAAAAACATTGCCTTTTTGTACTGCAGATAGTGTTTGATATACAGGATCTGTTTTAAGTTCATGCAGAGCTCCTGCATTATTCCCCATCTGCAGGGTTGAAAGATCCAGCAATAGAATTTCAGGGTCCCATTTAACAAGGCTCTCCTTTGAAATTATAGAGTTGCTTAAAGCCTTGCCTGTTTGATCAAATAGAACTACATTTTTTGCATTAATAAAGAGAAAAGGAGGATAAAGAGGCTGTGTTGACTGAAATCCATGGGGGCCTTTGAATGCAATTCCTCCAACAAAACAGGATTTTTTTTCAGATTCTGCAATATCTAATGTGCGTTGTTTCAGTTCTTTTATCTGACCTTTAAAAAACGCAATTAGTTCTTCTGCTCTTTTCCCCTTATCCATGACCTTACCCATGATTTTCAGGGCATTAAAAAAATCTTTTCTATACTTAAACATATCTCCATAATTTAAAACCACAACTGGAATTCCAGTTTTTTTCTCAAGCTTAACAGGGTCATATCCCATGGAAGAGTATGTTTTAAAAATAACCTGGGGAAACGGATCTAAACCCATGATCAATTCTGGGTTGTCATGTCCTCTGAATTCTCCAAAAAGAGGGTATTTTTTAAACTGAGGATTGGCAAGGGCATAAGGTCTTGCGTCAAATATACTTTTTCTTTTTTCCATGTTGTCAACTGCAACGATTTTATCCTGGGACTGAAGGTATACAAGAAGTCGCAAACAACCAGGGCCTGAGCAGATAACATGTTCAATTTTTGCAGGAATTTGTACTTTTCTTCCTGCTGCATCAATAATAGTTCTTAAACCTCCTGCAAAAAGATCTGTTGAAAAAAACAAAAATAATATTAATGCTAGAAAATAGTGTAATTTATTCTTCATTTTTCTCCTTTTAAAAACAAAAAAAGCCACAAAGATCAATATATCCCTTCTATGGGATATTAACCTTCATGGCTTTATATTTAATATGTTAAACTATTTTAAAATTGCCTTCTGGCAATTGTTAAATGCTAAACGCAGTTATTATCAAAATCGAATCAACTATGCAACTGTAATTTAGGAGTGAC
>CAZYDL010000252.1:0-5226 GCA_964646305.1 uncultured Desulfobacula sp.
ATCCTTGTTACAATGTTTGCAAAATACTGCCCTCTGTTTAATAATCTCGGCGCAAAAGGGACATTCACGGGTATAATATTTTTCATGGAGCTGGGTTATGGCACTGGTTACACCTTCTTGAAGAACTGGAGTTGGAAACTTATGATTGAGCAGATGTTCTATAGCTTCAACATCACCAAGTTCTCCAACCATTTCTACAGCTTTGAGCCGTGCTTTTGGAGGAATCTTTGGGTCAAGGCAGATCTTTAAAATCTCATCCCAGTCCTTTGACATATAATAATCTGTCAGTACGGAAAATGTCTGCTTTAACAGTTCTTTTCTGGCTTCCTCCCGGATTAAAGCTTCATCATCGAGTTTTCCACCCTGGGCTCCCATGGGGCTGAATACAGGCATATATTCGAAATTTTTCCGGCCAGGTTCAACATAACATCTATAGGATGCCCTGGTTGCCATGGTCTCATCTAAATGGTCCCAGCCCTGTTTATAACTTGAACATTCATCATTAAAGCAGACAAACAGGTATGGAGTCCCCCAGCCAAGGCCATCGCTAAAATTTATGGAGGGGACTTCCCACAGTGTCATTTTTGCATCACAGTCAGGACAAAGGGGTTTGTCCATTTTTAAATATTCTTCAAGAAGTTCATCTTTAGTTTCAAAAGTCATGGTTCTCTCCATTGGCAGTTTTTAATTAAATTAATAATTAAAATTTAGTAATATTCAAAAGGTCAAAAACGAAATAACTAAAGAAGAGAACATAATTGGTCTCCTCCTTAATTATTCATTTAAAAGGCAAATATTGAGTTATTAATATTTAGTTTAACTATTCAATTACTGCAAGGACATCGCCCTTGGCAACAGAGTCACCGCTCTTATAATTCACAGCTTGTACCACACCGCTTACAGGTGCAGGCAGAGCATTTTCCATTTTCATGGCTTCTATAACAACAATGGTTTCACCTTCATTTATGGAATCCCCCACATTTTTTTCATACTTAATTATCATACCGGGCATGGGAGCTGTGAGCGATGTGCCAGATACTGCCGAAGCTGGTTCTTCTTTTGCTTTGGGGGCTGGTTCTGATTTTACTGCTGGTTTGGCAGGTGCAGGTGCAGGGACTGCCGGAGCAGGAGTTGCAGGTGCCGGGGCAGCTTGTACTGCCTGGGGTGCTGCATAGGTTATAACAGGAGCACCTCCTACTTCATCAACACCAACTTCAAAACATTCACCTTCAACAAAAACATTAAAAACTCTTGTGTTTTCACTCTTTTCAGGAATTCCGACCAATGCTGCTTTTTCAAGCAATTCACCTTTCCTGGCTTTATCAAGCATTGCATCCTGTTTTGCAACATCTTCAAGGGTAATGGGTTTTACACTTTCAGGTATCTGTTCTTTGCCATATTTCTGCATGAGGTACTTTTTACCGGTAACAGGGAAAAGAGCATATACAATAAGGTCTTCATCATCAACAGCAAGCTTGCCTATCTCTTTTCTTGCTTTTTCAAGTTCAGGTTCAAGTACTTCAGCAGGTCTGCATGTAATGGGTTCTTCTCCCCTGTCATAGCCTTTGAGAGCTTTTGCCTGTACTTCTTTATCTATTGGCACACTTGTTTTACCATAAAGTCCGTAACAAAGATCTTTTACCTGGGCTGTTATCATCTTATACCGTTCATCAGGAGTGTCAAAGAGTACATTATTAACAGTCTGGGTTCCAACAATCTGGCTTGTTGGAGTTACCAGAGGGACCTGGCCAAGTTCTTTTCTTACCCTTGGAAGCTGCTTGTAGACTTCATCTATTTTATCCAGAGCATCCATCTCTTTAAGCTGGTTTACAAGGTTTGACAGCATGCCGCCAGGGGTTTGGTGGAGCAGAACATTAATATCAATAACAGACACTTTACTTGTGTCAAGAAGGTGCTTGTATTTGGGTAATACCTCTTTTTCAAGGATTTCATTAATATCGGCAAGGGCATTAATATCAAAACCTGTGTCACGATTAGTGCCAAGAAGAGACATTACAAAGGGTTCAATGGCTGCATGGGATGTTCTATATGCATATGGAGTCATGCAGGTATCAATAATATCAACTCCTGCTTCAATGGCTTTCAAATGGGTCAAAGGTGACATGCCAGAGGTAAAATGGCTGTGGAGATGAATCAAAGGTTTAACATTTTCCTTTAATGCTTTTACAAGTACATAGGCATCATATGGCGCCAAGAGCCCTGCCATATCTTTAATGCATATGCTGTCAGCACCCATATCTTCAAGGTCTTTTGCTTTTTGAATATAGTAATCAAGATTATAAACTTCTCCGCCAAGTCTTGCTTCTGTCAATGTATAGCATATACAGCCCTGGAAATGGGCACCGCACTCTTTGATAACCGGAACAACAGTTTCAAAATTACGATAGTCATTTAATGCATCAAAGGTTCTGAAAATATCCATGCCGTTATCAACGGTCTTTTGAACAAAAAGTTTAGCCACATCATCGGCATAATTTCTGTATCCAACGAGATTCTGACCTCTTAAAAGCATTGAAAATTTAGTTTTCTTAAAATACCTTTTCAGGGTTCTAAGTCTTTCCCAGGGGTCTTCTCCAAGAAATCTGTGCATGGTATCAAAGGTGGCTCCTCCCCATACTTCTGCTGCCCAGAAACCAATTTCATCCATTTTTTCTGCAACCGGGATCATATCTTCGGTTCTACCCCTTGTTGCAAAAAGGGACTGGTGACCGTCACGCAGGGATATATCCTCTATTAAAAGTGGATTCTCAGCCTTTGGTCTATCTTTTTCATAATTCATATCAACCATTTTAACCTGGGTGTGTTCACTCATTGCTCTTCTCCTGAATATATTATATTTATTTTTACCTGTTCTATTTTATACTTGTTCCAGAATGTTTACTTCCACTGGATGCTGCTGCATATTTCCAGGGAGTATGATAACCTTGATTATTTAAACATTCTCATCTGCATCATGGTATTACTCTGCATCTGGGTCTGCCGTCCTGAAATACCCCAAAGATTATTTGGCTGCACAATTTGTTGTAATTGTGCTTGAACTTCTGCTACAGGCTCGAGAGCCTGGGCAGCATGAAAAGCTGCAGCCTCCTCTGATGTTTTAATATATGCAAATACAGCAGACATGGCTGCTGCAAGTTTATTTTTATCCATATATAATTCCTTAAGTTTTATTTTTTTATTTTGCTTATCACGGTTAAACTGGAATATTCCCATGTTTCTTAGCTGGTCTTGACTCTCTTTTTGTTGCCAGAGCTTCAAGGGCATCAATAAGACGCGGCCTTGTCTGGGAAGGCACAATCACAGCATCCACATATCCCCTTTCTGCTGCACAATAGGGGTTGGAAAATTTCTCATTATACTCATCTATTTTCTCTTTTCGTTTTGCAACTGGGTCATCAGAGTTCTTAATTTCCCTTGCATGGATTATATTGGCCGCACCTTCAGCACCCATGACAGCAATCTGGGCAGTTGGCCATGCAAAAGCCATGTCAGCTCCAAGATGTTTTGAACACATGGCAAGATATGATCCACCATAATCTTTTCTTGTCACCAGCAGTAGTTTGGGCACAGTGGCTTCTGAATAACACCATAAGAGTTTTGCACCATGGCGTATAATACCTCCCCACTCCTGATTGCTTCCAGGCAGGTACCCTGGGACATCGGCAATGGTAAGCATGGGGATATTAAATGCATCACAGAACCTGATAAACCTTGTTGCTTTATCTGAAGCATCAATATCAAGGCATCCTGCAAGGAAATTTGGCTGATTGGCAATGATGCCAATGGGACGTCCGTTAAGTCTTGCAAAACAGATCACTATATTTTTTGCAAAATATTCATGGGGCTCAAAGAATATGCCGTCATCCACAATGGATTTAATAACATCTTTAATGTCGTAAGCCCTGTTGGGACTGTCCGGTATAATTGAATTCAAGGATTCATCAATCCGGTTTGGATCATCTGTGGGTGGTATAAATGGTGGATCTTCCATATTATTGGAAGGAAGATAAGACAATAATTTTTTTATCTGATTGATGGCATCTTCATCAGACTCACATGCAAATTGTGCAACTCCAGATTTTTCATTATGTGTCATTGCCCCGCCAAGCTCTTCAAAGCTAATCTCTTCGCCTGTTACAGCCTTGATAACATTGGGACCAGTAATAAACATATAACTTTTTTCTTTAACCATGAAAACATAATCTGTCATGGCAGGAGAGTAAACAGCACCACCGGCTGTGGGCCCCATGATAGCTGAAATCTGAGGGATAACACCGGAAGCTGCTGAGTTCCTAAAGAAAATCTCACCATATCCAGAGAGAGCATCAATACCTTCCTGGATTCTTGCTCCACCTGAATCATTCATTCCAATTATGGGAGAACCTGATTTTAATGCCATATCCATGACCTTGCAGATTTTTTTTGCCTGCATCTCGCCCAGCGAGCCTGCCCTTGCAGTAAAATCCTGGGCATAGGCAAATACAATCCTGCCATCTACTTTACCATGTCCTGTCACTACGCCATCAGCCGGGATTTCAATATCTTCCATGCCAAAATTGGTACATCTGTGGGTGACAAACATATCAAGTTCTCTGAAAGTGCCTTTATCAAACAGAATATCAAGTCGTTCTCTGGCATTGAGTTTGCCCTGCTCTTTTCGTTTAGCCAGTGCTTTTTCTCCACCCATTGCCATAATCAGTTTCTCTTTGTCCATCAGCTCCTGGATGCTATCAGCTGTTGCTCCCATAATCTTTCAACCTCTCTTTATATATAATTTTTAAGTTTTAAGTTTCTGACCTTGCTGGCTATTCTCAATTTTTAATTAAAAAAACCACTTTTATTCAACATTTAAATACTAAACCGCCAGGCACAAAACCACTCATCGGGATGATCATCCGGCGGACATCCTATGCACTGGGTTTTAATTCTTTTATCTATGGATCTTGCAAAATATTCATATTCAACCAGTCCGGCAGATTTACAGGGGTAATCATCAAGTTTCTTTCTTTTCCTTGCAGACTGAACCCTGCAGTCATTCATTTGAAACACAAAACTGTCTTTGCCCTCGTCAACAATGGACTGCACATTTATTAAAGAATACATTCTAAAGTTTAATGCTTTTTTCAAACCTTCAAGGCCGCAATTATCATCCAGGTTTAAAAACTTTTTAATGGTAAAGGCTTCATAGGGAGAAAACTGTGCCCA
>CAZYDL010000253.1:0-1892 GCA_964646305.1 uncultured Desulfobacula sp.
GCCCAGACCCCCGAGATAGAGCTCGGTATCTTTTGGGTCAGTTGCGACCTTCTCGATATTCCCGCGAGAAAGATCAACTTCAAGATTAAACCCTGTTTCTGCATACCTCATATTCTTTTCCCCTTCATATTACTTTATTTCCTGGCATCTTTTGTAAATCTTTGCATAACTCGATATTTTGCCTGATTATTTTTGACAGGTAAAATTTATCCATGCTATCCAATACAATGTGACTATTTATAAGCTATAATATAACTACGTGTCAAGGAGAAAAAAGATTTTTTTTAAAAGCAAGAATCATGGAGAAGCTATGTTTTGAAGAGTGTTTGAATATACACTGCCCAATGATAAGATTTCTTTTACATTTACCATTTAGTATAGGGGTATTTTATCAAATTTGAATTAAAATATCTTGAATCACCTGTTACTTCTTTGCCTATCCATTCAGGTATTTCAATGTTTTGATCTTCTGATTCAAGTTCGACTTCAGCAAGAATCAATCCTTGATTTTCTTCAAAAAATTCATCAATTTCCCAAATATGCCCCTTATAATTGACCCTGTAACGGCATTTTTCTATAATGGGCTTTTCAACAAGCTCATCCAGCATAATATTGCATTCAGTTTTTGGAATTGCGTATTCAAATTCAAGGCATGTTGCTCCCACATTAATCCCCTTGATTGTAAGAAAACCTTTGTCATTAACTGTACGAACTCGAACGGTCCGATTCTTGTCAGAATTCAAATATCCCTGCCGGTAATGGATGCCTTTTGCCAGTTTACGCCAGGCATCGCCTGCAAGAAGATATTTTCTTTCTATCTCTATGCCCATAATTATCTTCCTTAAATTTTTAAACTGATTAAAAAGGTTTCCGGATAACTTTGATAAACTTCAAAAAATTGATTTAATCAAGGAATTCATCTCATTAAAACTTATTTTTTCCACCCTGGCTTTGCCAATCTTTTCAAGAAAAACATAAAAAATACTGCTGCCCTGCTTTTTTTTATCTTTTGCAGCAGCATTGATAATATCATTGGCATTATATTCAAGGCTTGTTGGAAGATTTAGGTCAGTGAGAAGATTGCTGATACGCAAAATATCTTTGCTTGTTATCAAATTTTTATTCCGGGAAAATTTTGCCGCTGCAATCATACCCATGGCAACAGCGCTTCCATGGGAAGTCTGGTCAATTTTCTCAATGGCATGACCAATGGTGTGTCCAAAATTAAGCTTACGTCTTTCCCCTGATTCTTTTTCATCTCCCTGTACTATTTTTGACTTAATTTCAACAGAATCAGAAACAAGTTTAAAAATTGTATTATAATCAAGGTTAAGTGCTTTTGATGTGTTTTGTTCAATAAAATCAAACAGGTCTTTATCCAAAATCAATGCCTGTTTTACAATCTCGGCAAGGCCGTTTGAAATTTGAGTCTGGGGCAGAGTTTTTAAAAGATCAATATCACAGATTACAAATTCAGGCTGATTAAAAACCCCGACCATATTTTTATAGGAATCTAAGTTGACTCCATTTTTTCCTCCAACACTTGCATCAACCTGGGATAAAAGAGAGGTGGATACAAAACCAAAATTAATACCCCTTAAAAAGATTGAAGCTGCAAAGCCTGCGATATCACATACAATGCCGCCACCAATTCCCACAATAAAACTTGAGCGGTCACAGGAATAGTGGATAAGTTTTTTTAAAATATTTTCAATGGTTGCCAGGGTTTTAATTTTTTCACCGGTTCCAATGGTGATGGTGGGAATATCAGGAAAATCATTTTGATAATATTTTTTTATATTTTCATCTGTTATAATTACAACCTTGGATAGAGGCGTATATTGTTCAAGATTTTTTAATTTTTCTCCCACATGGATAGAAGAGAGCCCGGC
>CAZYDL010000253.1:1992-5207 GCA_964646305.1 uncultured Desulfobacula sp.
ATTATGGCATGGATGGAATTAATTTTTCCCATGAGGGCTGCAAACTGGTCTGGATACAAAGATTGCAGGCCGTCACTAAGGGCTTGTTCTGGATTATTATGAACTTCTATCATTAAGCCATCAGCATTTACAGCCGCAGCTGCACAGGCAAGGGGCATAACCTGATCCCTGACTCCGGCAGCATGACTGGGATCAACAATAACAGGAAGATGGCTCTCTTTTTTCACAACAGATATTACAGACAGGTCCAATGTATTTCTGCTGTGCCTTACAAAGGTTCTTATGCCTCGCTCGCAAAGAATAATATTTTTATTACCCTCGTGCATAATATATTCAGCAGCCATGAGCCATTCCTGGAGTGTAGCCGACATTCCTCTCTTTAAAAGTACAGGTTTTTTTGATTTTCCTGCTCTTCTTAGCAAAGAAAAGTTCTGCATGTTTCTGGTGCCTATCTGAACAAGATCAGCATATTCTTCAACCATGTCAAAAGTTTCAACATCCATGGCTTCGGTGGCAATGGGCAGGCCAGTCTCCTGTTTGACCTTTGCCAGCAATTCAAGACCTTGTTTTCCAAGACCCTGAAAAGAATATGGAGATGTCCTTGGCTTAAAAGCCCCACTGCGAAATATCTGTGCACCGGCATTTTTAACAGATTGTGCAATGGATAGAACCTGGTTTTCACTTTCAACAGCACATGGCCCTGCAATTACGGGGAAGTTCCCATTGCCGAAAACCACGTCCCCAACTTTAACGCATGTATTCTCCATCTTAAATTCTCTACTGACAAGTTTTGCTATAGACATAAATTTCCTCCGCTTCAAGCTTTTGTATCAGTATTAAACATTTTGAGCAATAAAAACCAAATAGTTCTTTTATAAAACATGAAAAAAATAATTAATGATTGATTTTCATCATCATGCAAGATAAAATCCAATGTCAAGGTTTGTTTGAATATTTATTTTTTTGTATAGGGTTATAAAATGGAACATATACATTTAAAAAAAGATGCTCCCGATGCAGTACAGGCACTTGCAGGCGGGATAGCCCATGATTTTAATAATCTTTTGGCTGCCATTAAAGGAAGGGCTTCTTTAATGCTCAGCAGTGTAAAGCCATCTGATCCATTACACAGGCATATAATGGAAATTATCCGCTGTATTGACCATGGCTCTGATATTGCCCACCAATTGCTTGGATTTGCAAAGGTTGATGAATACTATACAAGCTCAATCGATGTTAATCGCCTTGTCCGAAAAGCCGTGGAAAACCTTGATCTTAAAGAGAAAAATATTATTCTTGATGTGGAGCTTGATTCAAACCCTTTAATTATTGAAGCAGATTTTGAAAAAATCAACCAGGTTCTGATGGCAATTATAATTAATGCCATTCAGGCCATGCCGGATAAAGGCAAGCTTTCCATTGTAACAGAATATGCAGCTATTTTAAATGGAACAGCTGAATCATTTGGTATTGATACTGGTTTTTTTGTAAAGATCACCATAGCAGATACTGGCATTGGAATGGACAATGATATATTAAAAAGTATTTTTACACCCTTTTACTCTGCAGATCATAAATCTCACCCTGAAAAAAGAGGACTGGGACTGACCTTTGCCAGGGAAATTGTTCAAAACCACAGCGGTGTAATTGATGTGTGGAGTTCTCCTGACAATGGTTCATCTTTTTCTATTATTTTACCTTTAAAAGAAAAACCAGATAACATGGATTTATCAACTCAAAAAAGGAAACTGATTCTTGGGAATGAATCAGTACTGCTTGTTGATGATGAACAAAGAATTCTCACCGTTGGAAAAGAGATATGCAATACGCTTGGATATAATGTAATAACAGTTGATTCAGGCAGAGAAGCGCTAAAAATATATAAGGATAAAAAAGATACCATTAATCTTGTAATCCTTGACATGATAATGCCGGAAATGAATGGACTTGAGACTTTTGTGGAACTCAAAAAAATAGACCCTGATATTAAAGTATTGTTGTCAACAGGGTATTCCATTGATGCAAAAGCCCAGGAAATGCTTAAAAATGGCTGCAAGGGATATATTCTCAAGCCATATAGTGTTATTGATTTTTCCCATAAACTAAGAGAAATATTGGAATTGTAAATTTGACAGGTTCTTGCGGCTTTTGCCAATAATTATAAAATGATTAATTTTGATAGCTCGGTACCAGTAAAATTAAAAGGGGTTGGCGATGGTTTCTGGATTACGCTTGATCCTTCCCGTTCTGAAGAGACAATAAAATCAGAAATTGATAAGTTATTTAAAAATTTAAAATCTCTTGTCATGAACTCAAGTGTGGTTATTGATCTTGGTGGTGCCAAAGGTCATGATGATTTAGTAAAAGATATAACATCGCATTTAAAAACCACGTTTGAAGTTGCAAAAGTAACCACTCCTCCTGAAAAAAGATCAATTCCCACACAGAGAATCCGCCAGAGGGACCTTTCAAAGGGATGGAATCATCATAAAAGTGATGTATTAATGCTGCGGGGACGAGTAAGATCAGGCCAGAAAATTGAATCAAAAAGACATATTGTGATCACAGGAGATGTAAACCCGGGAGCTGAAATAATTGCCGGCGGAGATATCATTGTGCTGGGCAAGCTTGCAGGTAAAGTCCATGCTGGATGCCCTGGAAATAATACCGCCATAATTTTTGCCCTTGACTTTAAACCCACCCATGTCCAGATTGGAGCAATTGCCGCAGCTGGTTTAGATGAAGATTTTCTTGCAAAACCTGAATATGCATGTATTGAAGATGATGGAATAATGGTAAAAGATTATATGAAGTCAAATCCCTTTAGAAAAATGCCATGGCCGGAAACAATATGACTGCCCATGGCAGCCTTTTACCATCATCTGCCATAACAATAAAAGCCATTTATAATTTTATTAAGACTTTCAATAATTAAAAATACAATATAAATAAAGATATAATAATTTAATAATAGAGGTGGAAATTGGAAGGAAAAATAATTGTAATAACCTCTGGAAAAGGCGGTGTTGGAAAAACAACTGCCACCGCTTCCATTGGTGCTGCCCTTGCGCTTGAAGGTAAAAGAGTTGCCATTGTTGACATGGACATTGGATTGAGAAACCTTGATGTTGTAATGGGTCTTGAAAACAGGATAGTATTTAATATTGTGGATGTTGTCCATGGACGATGTAAAATCAGCCAGGCTGCCATAAGAG
>CAZYDL010000254.1:0-5203 GCA_964646305.1 uncultured Desulfobacula sp.
CATAATATGACACACGGTTATAAAATTTTTAAGATGGGGTTTATTAAGCGCTTACGTTGTAGTCTTTGTCTTTGACAGTTTTACATTCAGCAATAATTACATCTTTGCCACCAAGATTAATAAGGATATCCATTTTTGATCTGGAAGTATTGATCTTAGCTTTTAATTTTTCATCTACATTAAATCCCAATTTTGCAAATAGGTCTATGGTCAGTTTTTCATACAATAGTCCCAACTCACTTTCCTTAATAACCAACCCTTTGTCTTTTAAAGAATTTATATCTCGGCAACCAATTTCAACATAATTATCAAGGTATAAGTCTTGAATGTTTCTGAAGCTGTCAATGATATTTAGAACATGATTACCACGAGAATTAATTTTGTTTTGTTTACAAAACTCTATTAATTCTACTTTGGGCAATAAATACAGTAGGTCTCTTGGTCCAATGCCATAGTCCATAAGCAGATCAGCTTGCAAAATTTCATCTTCTTGCAATTCAAAATCTGCCCTGACTATTTTGTTTAAATCTGGTTTGAACTCTATTAGTAAGGAAATTAACTTTCCTAAGCCATCTTTGGACAATGATGTAGAGTCTTCTTTTTCTAAATTTCTTAGATGATCCAGTAGGTTGTAGACTCTCTCGTCTAATGACCTGCCCATTTTGGGTAATGAAATATCTAAATCTTTAGAAATTAATTCCTGTATTCTCTTGGCTCGGTCACCTTTTGATACTTTATCTTGATGAATACCGTTGCTTAATAATGAAGTTGCATTAACCCCTTGCTCTAATATTGCTGTAATTTTCTCTGACCTAGAAAATTTCCGATCAATGCCGTGTTTTTTGGCAATTAAATTAATTTCTGGGTCTTTTAGGTGTTTTAATATCCTGCGTAAATATTTGAATGGCAGCTCAATTTCTAGAATTTTTCTCAGAAGATAAATTATTTCATCTGGTACAAATAATGTATTCGTTTTTCTGTTGAAAAACACAATACCTGTTTCTTTAAGCTCATTTATGACATCATCAATGTTGTATTTTTGTGGTGGTACAATTGAATAGGTAATGGCTTTTTCTTCTTCATTTGATAGATCAAGACTGTTTGAAAGAGTATGCAGTATTGTTTTTTCTTCCCACGATAGTTGTTGGTCTCTATTAATATCGATATCGTTTGTATATGCTGTTGTAACGCAGTTTTTAAATATTATATAATCTCGTTTTCTGTCAGGAGATATATCTGATTTTTCTTTTTCTATTTGTGTATTGATTGACTTGATGTGGGTATTAAGATTTTTTAATGCTTTTTTATATAGTTTGTCGAACCAATCACGAGACATCATCTGATTTCCATCTCGAATAAATATTTCAACGATTAATTCAAGTTGGAAATTACTAAACTTTATTCCATGGGTTAAATGATCTGTATATTCTTCTCGTAATAAATTAAATAATTGTACAATATTTGCATTTTCAGCTTTTTTTAGAACATTATCACTATCAGTTAAGATTTTATCTATTTTCGGATTTTTCTCTCTGCCATTTTCAGTGAATTTATCCAATATTTTCAAAAAGGATATTTTTTCGATTTGATTTACCTTCTTTAGCACTTTGATTAAGTTCATTACTACTCCTCCTGAAAATGATTTATTGGTTATTTTTTAGGGGTACAACGTCAGCCATCACCTGACCAGCGGAAAAGTTGCTGAAGAGATGGAAAAGCTGAAAAATTTAAAGCTACCACAGATTCCAGAAAAGTCGCATCGTAGCTGGGTCAGTTGAATGGTTTTTGTTATGTTTGTTGATTTCAAACACCCTTTGCCTTTGCTAAAGATAGTTATTTGGTGAATTCAATATCTACGACTTTGGCTATTGCCTTGCCTACTTGCCAGTCAGATAAGGCTGACTCCAACGTGTAATATTTGCCTTTTTCCATTTCTTTGACGTATCCGGGCTTTAGTGGCTTATTATCACCACTGAATGAATACTCACTGACAAAGACAGGATGGAAGTCTTCCTCGAAGATTGTATTACCATTTTTGTCTTGGAAATAAACAATCACCTTGACTTTATCTAACGATCGATCGCCTTTATTTTTAAGGGAAATTCTAACAGCTGGAACATCTTTCTTCAGATATGTGTCAATTCTTTGGGCAAGGAACTCTGTTATTTCAACCTTGTCAATGTAATTCATTTTCACGGTGAACACTTTCATTGCTTTGGTTGTTTTTTGAATGCCCATCTCAGCAGCTTTCACACCGGAAGATACTTCACTCATAGCTTTGTAGGTCGCAAGCGCCTCTTCAAACTTGTTACTTTTAAGTAGCTCTTGGGCTTCCTTTTTCAAACTGTTGACATTCTCTCTTTCAGCTTTTTCTTTTTCACGTTTAAGACGGTCTTGCTCAAGGTTAGCTCTGTATTTTTCGAGAATCTGTTCACCAGTCAAACCATCAATAGATTTTAAATTGACAGCTATCATCGCCTCGGTTGTAGCCTCGGATGACTTACCAGCAAAGGCAGCCCCCATCATAGACTTAAATCCACTTTCTCCACCGATAGTAAAATACATCAACGCTTTCTTAAACTCTTCGCGCTGATCTTCCTGCAAGCCATCAACGATTTTCTGGGTAGATTCTTTGATTGCAGCCTCATTTGAAGCATCAAATTTAGCTGGCCCAAAACATCCGGTGAGTAATATGACAAGTATTACGATTACTATTTTTTTCATTGAATAGTCCTTTTATGATTCGGATCATCATTCCAAAGTGATGATGCCCAGTTTGAAAAAACTTAGCCCAACTTTAAGTGAATTGTTCTATCCTTCAAAAGCATAACAGTATTAATACATGGAAAATTTCCATGATATTGATTGTTATAGGTGGATTTATTTTCCACCTATTCCTATATTCTTTTTAAAATAAAGAAATTTTGTCTATATTTACCTTTTATCTTTCCTTTTATTGTAATTACTGCACTATTCAATTTATTATGGAAAGTCAATTTAATAATTGCAATTCAATTAAATGGAATCATAAGCATAACCGAACCTGAGAGTGATTATTCAAGCTATTTGGAGATAATCATGCCCGACTTGGAAATGCAAGGGTAAAATTTTTACATAGGTAATTTCACTCAAAAAGATTTCAAAGATTGCTGCTATTTCCAGTGGAAGTGTGTTTGCCTTGCGGGCGCATATGGAATTTGTTTACAGACTCTTGGTGAAAGGAGCGGTTAAGCCGCCATGGTGTTTGAGGGAAGCATGACCGAGTTCATGGCGGTCAGCGAGTGAACCTTAGAGGCTGTTACAATATTTCAACCAAGCGCCTGCAAGGCAAACACACTGGAACGGGTTATAAAATATTTGCTATGATGTCCAAAGGAAAAATCAGGACGATTAAGATTTAAAAATTTTTCCAGGGTTTAAAATATTTAAAGGGTCAAATACTTTTTTAATGCCCTTCATGAGTTCAATCTGTGTCATGCCTATTTCCAGTGGCAGATATTTCATTTTAGTTATACCTACACCATGTTCTCCAGTAATGGTACCACCAAGATCCAGGGTTGCCTTGAAAAGAGTGTCAACTGCTTTTTGAGCCCTTATAAATTCACTCTCGTCAGCTTTATTATACATTATATTACAATGGATATTGCCATCTCCTGCATGGCCAAAACTTACCACCTTTAAGCCCGATGTTTTTTGCAGTTCCTGGGTAATTTGAACCATGTCTGGAATTTTATCAACAGGCACTACAATATCTTCATTGATTTTATTATTTGCAATCTTATAAAGCGCTGGAGACAATGCTTTTCTGGCAGTCCACAACTCTTGAGCCTGGGTTTGATCCTTTGCAATGAGCACATCAAGAGCATTGCAGGCAAAACACAATTCTTGAATATTTTGAGCATCATATTCAACCTGGGCCGCAGAACCATCAAGTTCAATGATTAACAAGGCTTGAATATTGTCCGGCAAATCAAAACTGATATAATCTTTTACAAGATCAATACTGGCTTTATCAAGATATTCAACACATCTTGGAATCACAGCTTCTCTCATGACAGCGGACACGGTTTTTGCAGCCGTTTGCATACTGTCAAAAAAAACTGCCATGGTCTTAATTGCAGCAGGCTTGGTCAATAGTTTAAGTGTGATTTCAGTGACTATTGCCAAAGTACCTTCAGAACCTACAATTAGTCTGGTTAAATCATATCCTGCAACGCCTTTTGCAGTCCTGACACCTGTTTGAATAATTTCGCCAGAAGGCAGAACAGCTTTTAAACCAAGGACATAATCCCTTGTAACGCCATATTTAACTGCTCTTGGCCCACCTGCACACTCACCGACATTTCCACCTATTGTGCAGACAGATGAACTTGCAGGATCAGGAGGGTAAAACAGATTTTTTTCTTCCACTTTCTTATGCAGATCAGCAACAATAACTCCTGGCTGAACCCTTGCAATAAAATTATTTTCATCAATCTCAAGAATTTTATCCATACGGCTTGTCACCATCACAAGTCCGCCTTTTACAGGGACAGAACCTCCTGTCATTCCGGAACCTGCCCCTCTTGGGACCACAATGAATTGTTTTTTTGATGCAAGACTTAAAATTTGCGATACTTCTTTTTGAGAACCCGGGAATACAACTGCATCAGGAAGAAAGGAAGTGCCGGTGGCATCATAGGAATAGCATAAAAGTTCTTCTTTTTGCTTTGTAAAATTTGATGGACCACATATTTTTTGAAGACTTTTATAAACAGAACCTGAAAGCCCCATTTATAATTTTCCTGTTTCTATTTTTTTGGAAAGATATTTGATCTGCTTACAAAGAACGCTTTTCTGCTTTAACTCTTTTTCAATTGCATTTATGGCATAAATAGCTGTGGCATGATATTTATTAAAACTTGTACCTATGGTTTTAATGGGCTGGTCTGTATATTTTCTGGCAAGAAAAATTGCCATTTGCCTGGGCTTTACAATCCTCTGTTTTCTTGAAGCAGAGACAATATCAGCAGAAGATATTGAAAATTCTTTGCAGACAAGTTTCTTAATGGATTCTATTGTAACCTTACTTTTTGTTTTTGCAATATTTAAAATCACACTTTTTGCAAGATCCACATCAATATTACACCCCATTAACTGCCCCTTTGCAGCAACACCAAAAGGCCGCTTTCAAGCTGGCGGACATCATCACACAATTCCTGGG
>CAZYDL010000255.1:0-5184 GCA_964646305.1 uncultured Desulfobacula sp.
ATTATAACCAGTTGATTTAAGTTAACTCTTATTTTATATTGTTTCTTTCACTAATATCATTCAAGTATTATATTCAGTCAGCCACTTATCCAGCATCTTGGAAAGATCCTGTGGCTTTACCGGTTTTGAGAGATAATCGTCCATGCCTGATGCCAGACATTTTTCACGATCCTCTTTCATGGCATTGGCTGTCATGGCAATAATTGTGACATCATGATTCTGCACTTTTGAGTCAGGATTGCGAATCTTCCTTGTTGCATCGTAGCCATCCATCTCCGGCATCTGGCAATCCATCAACACAATATTGTAAGGGGTTATTTCAAGCGCTTTAACAGCTTTCTTGCCATTGGCAACCGCATCGGCACTATACCCTAATTTTTTCAAAATATTTAATGCCACTTTCTGGTTGATCTTATTGTCCTCGGCCACAAGAATGCGGGTCTTATGTTTTTGATCTTCGGCAAGGGAGTGCCTGGTAACCATCACTGCGGGTTGTTTTTTATCAGGCTCTTTTTGAACACCGACAACGGTGGAAAGACAATTAAAGAGTTGTGATTGTTTCACAGGCTTTACCAGATATGCTGCAAATCCGATTTCTTTTAACTGTTTGGCATCACCCCTCTGACCCATTGAAGACATCAAGACCAGTATGGTTTTTTTCAGTTCAGGATCCTGTTTGATTTTTTTTCCAAGTGTTGCCCCGTCCATTGCCGGCATCTGCATGTCAAGGATGGCAATTTCAAAAGGATCTTGCTCCATAAAAGCTGCCTTAAGTTCCTTTAAGGCCTCTTTTCCGCCTGATGTTTCTTTATATCGGCATTCCCATAACTTTAGCTGTTCACGAAAAATATATCGATTGGTTGCATTATCATCAACAATCAAAATACGTTTTCCCTTTATATCCTTGGGAACAATTATCTTCTGTTCTCTTTCTTTGGGTTGTTTTTCAAATACAGCTGTAAACCAGAAAGTAGAACCTTTGCCTTCTTCGCTTTCTACACAAACGCCGCCTCCCATTTTTTCTGCAAGCTGTTTGGAGATGGTCAGTCCCAAACCTGTTCCACCATACTTGCGGGTTGTGGAACTGTCCACCTGTGAGAATGATTTAAAGAGTCGATCCATGCGATCCTGCGGGATACCGATACCTGTATCTGTAACACTGATACGAACAGTGGCATGACTTGCATCTTCACTCTCAAGTGTCGTGTGGACAGCGACTTCTCCTTTTTGGGTAAATTTAATGGAATTGCCAGCAAGATTGATCAGTATCTGGCGCAGCCTACCCGGATCTCCACACAAAAGAGATGGAACCTTGTGATGAAATACATTTATAAATTCCAGATCTTTTTCATGGGCCTTAATGGCTATTAAATCGCTTACTTCGTCCAGGGTCACCCTTAAATCAAAATCAATATTTTCAAGTTCAATCTTACCTGCTTCAATCTTGGAATAATCAAGAATATCATTAATAATATCCAGCAGCGAATCTCCGCTGCTTCGAATAATTTCTGCGAATTCTTGTTGCTCACTGGTCAGTTTAGTACCGAGAAGCAAACCGGCCATACCGATGACACCGTTCATGGGAGTTCTGATCTCGTGACTCATGTTGGCCAGAAACTCACTTTTAGCAATGTTGGCCACTTCAGCCTGTTTAGCCATTATATTTGCCTGCTCAATTGCAGTTCCAAGCTCCAGGTTCATCTGGCTTAATTCTTCTTTTGTCTGTTTTTCCCTGGTAATATCCTGAAAATTCACCACCATTCCATCTGGTTTGTCATTGGTATCCAGAAGCAATGCCGCACCAACCCGGACTGCAACCCTTTTACCACTTTTGGTTTTTCGCCAGGTCTCAAATCCTGATACAGACTCTCCTTGAAAAACCTTTTCAACACTTTTTTGTTTAGCCTCCATCTCTTCTTGTGGCACAAAATCGATTCTACGGCCTATCAGATCGTCTAAAGTCCATTCAAATACACGGGTAAAAGAGGAATTCAGATATGTCACCTTCCCCTGATTATCATATACCACCAATGGGTCTGCAATATTTCCCATAACCGTTTTCAATCTCTCTTTGCTTTCCCTCAGTGTAATCTCGGCCAACTTACGTTCTTCAGTCTCATATTGTAATTCAACATAGGTTTTCTTGATATTTCGGTTAAGCCTTAAAATAAATATTGCAGCTCCTAAAACGGCTGTAAACAGGATTACAATAGCCAATAGGAATGGCCAATACTTTTTTGTGACACTGGCAAATGTAATCTTTCCATAATCTTTATAGGGACCGAGCCTCAATTGTTTAAGACAGTCATGCACAGGTTGATAATTTAAAGGGATGGTCCATCCAGCAGATTTTGCTACAGTTGCCGGTTTAGAATATGCTGCCATACTAATCAATTCAACTGCAACTTTTTCAGCTATTTCATTGGGAACATGCTTAAGTGTAGAAAAAGGCCATTCCGGATATTCCCGTGTGGAATGCAATAAAGGAATATGTATTTTACCTCCACCATGTTCATGAATGACATGAAATTCATTGTGGCGGATTTTACCTTCAGCCTGCATCCGTTCAAGCGTGTCTGTTCTGACAGTTCCTGCATCTATTTTTCCATCTTTGACAGCGAAAACTACTGCATCATGGGTTCCTCCAAATTGAATTGAAGCAAAATCTTTAAACGGGTCTATACCAGCCTCTTGCAACTCCCTCCATGCCGTTCTCCAACCGCCAAAGGAAGTCTCACTGACTGCCATGAATGTTTTATTTTTGAGATCTTTGAGATGATAAATATCTTTTCGTGTTTTCTTACAAAATATAACCCCTCCAAATGTTGTGGATATTCCGGCTTGAATTTTATTTTTTAATGTGGCGATGCGGGTGATGCCATACAAACTTTCTAATTCCACATAAAATGAAGAGTTAGACAAGATAAAATCAACTTCACCCTTTTCAACGGCAGAGTTTATGTCATCAAAACCAAGGGGTAATATCATAAATTTTTGCCCGGAAATATTACGGGTTAAATATTCAGCGGTTGGAGACCATTTTGCAAGGCAGCGTCCAGCTCCTCTTTTTGCCAGCACTCCAATTTTTATGGCAGAATCATCAGCATATAAAAAATTGGCCATCAAAGTTAAGGCAACAATAATAAAAATCATTTTTAAAATTTTTGATTTGATAAAAAATTTCATAATTCTATATCTTTACAATTGGCATTAAAGACCCATTGGCAGCTCAAGTGAAAATATGGTTCCACTATTTTCTTCACTGGAAAAGCTTACCTTACCCTTTAAATATTTTTCACCCAGAATCTTAATGCTGTATGTGCCAAGGCCACGACCTGCCCCCTTGGTGGAAAAGGAGCGTTGAAATATCTGCATTTTTGCTTTTTCGGGCATAACTAATGGATTGTGCACCCAGAACTCCATGGTTTCGTCTTCCTGTTTTGCACCCAGGGTGATTGTTTGTCCATGAGTTTCAGCCTCCAGGGCATTTTTGGACATATTACCAATAATTCTTATGAGCAGTCTTGGATCGCTTATTAAATCCTTTGAAACACTGTTTTGTGCAATTTGAAGAGTTTTGCCTTCTGCCACCTGATGATTCTGATAAACTGCAATTACTGATGATAATATATCCATGGAATTAATGCCACTCATTTCTATTTCCAGGTTTTCATTCTCTGCCGCCAATATATCTTTTTGTGCATTTATCTCTTCAACCAGGGTATTGGAAGAAGACTCTGCAAGATTAAGAAATTCTTCCATCTCTTCTTCGGATGAGTCTTTCATCAGCGCCATGAGACCCTGGAGCCCACCTACAGTATTTAAAATATCGTGGAAAAAGATGCGTTCCAATACCTCACGCCTTTTTTCGCTGCTGTTATCCTTAACAATGAGCAGTGTATATTTTTCATCTACAAGAGAGAGAGTTTTAGCCCTGATTGAAAAATCCATGGACTGGTTGTCATTTTTCGTCACCAGACGACACTCTTCTTCTTTTAAACTATTCTCTTCCTTCTGGCTTTTTACAATTGCATTTACAGCGCCGCAATATTTACAAGAGGCTGTTGTGCCACATCCTCCTTGGGTTTCATCTGAATGAATACAGTTTAAGGCTTCACCAGGTCTGAGCCCGTAAATTTCTGAAGGATCTTCAATTTCCAATGCATTCATCAGTGTTGTATTGCAATAAACAATTTGTCTGTGCTCATTTAAAATCACAAAGGCATCGGGAATAATATTTGTTAAATCTTTAACCAATGGCAGGCTTTTTGTGTGTTCTATATCTGATTGTAAATGCTCCTGGGATGCTCTTTCTGGTGAAGCAAAAAGGGTTTCCATAGGTTTTCCTCCTGTTTTGTCTCCATGGTTACAATATTATTTTAATAAATTATCTATGGCTTTAATTATTGTTTTTTTATTTAATGGTTTAGGGCAAAAAATATTCGCTCCGCACTGATATATCCGATCAATATTCTCTTTTGTATTATATCCTGAAATGGCAATTATTTTTATATTTGCTGTATCATTATTTTTTTTAATTTTCTGGCAGACAGCAAATCCATTCATTTCAGGCATAAACAGATCAAGAATGACAAGATCCGGTTCAAACTGAATTGTCTTAATCCCTGCATCAAAACCATCTGCAGCATAGGCAAGTTCCATATCCTCGTGATCCAGAATTCTACTGAAAAATTTCCTGATGGAATCGTCATCGTCTACAATGAGAATGCGTTTTTTATTCCTTCCCCGAAAGCGAACAGGCATCTTTTTTTTATCCATAAAGTACTGGAGATCACTTGATAGTATCCTGTGGTGACCACCTGCAGTGGTTGCAGCCTGGAGTTGTCCGGCTTTAATCCATCTCCAGATGGTAGCCCTTGTTACACCGCATATTTTTGAAGCTTCAGTGACTGACATGATATTTTGAGAAGTTGTCATAAGCAAGACCTTAAGGTTTTAGAAATTTATGTTACAAATTCATCAAATGATACGTTTAATACATATTGAACAATTCATCAGGGGTTGTCAATAAAAAAAATAAAAAAGTTGACAACATAATTAAATTGCCTTTACAAGAGAACAATGGATTCATTAGACACAACTTTCTATACTTTTGAGCAGAATATGCGTCTTATAGCTCTTGCCCATGACTGTGTATTCATTAATTCCGCTGAAAAAGATAAA
>CAZYDL010000256.1:0-2951 GCA_964646305.1 uncultured Desulfobacula sp.
AGTTGTAAGATCAGTTAAAGGACTTGAATCAGCTCAAATCATGCGACCTGCATATGCCATTGAATATGATTTTATTAATCCTTTGGAGTTATCAGCCACCCTTGAAACTAAAAAAATAAAAGGGCTTTTTCTGGCAGGACAGATAAATGGCACTTCAGGATATGAGGAAGCCGGTGCCCAGGGGCTGTGGGCAGGTATTAATGCCGCCTGTATGATTCAAAAAAGAGTGCCGTTTATCCTTGACCGCTCCCAGGGGTATATGGGTGTTATGGTGGATGACCTTGTAACAAAAGGGACAAAAGAACCTTATAGAATGTTCACTTCAAGGGCTGAATACAGGCTGCTGCTAAGAGAAGATAATGCAGACTTAAGATTGTCTGCCATTGGAAATAAATTAGGACTTGTGGATGATGATACTCTGAAATTTTGCAAAGAGATACAGACCCAGACTCAAAAAGAGGTTCAGCGGATTAAAAAAACAATTGTAAAGCCCACCAAGGCTGTTAATGATTTTTTACTTGAACAAGGAACAAATACAATCACAAACGGGGTCAGGCTTGACCAGCTTTTAAAGAGATCCCAACTTGATTATAACTCTTTAAAAAAAATCTGCCCCCCGCCGGAATCTGTTCTTGCAAGGGCTGAGCAACAGGCCCAAATTGAGATAAAATATGAAGGGTATATTGTGCGCCAACTCAAAGAGATAAATAAATATAAAGACCTTGAAAAAATAAATATTCCACAAAAATTTGATTATAATAAAACCCATGGTCTTTCCAACGAACTTACAGAAAAATTGAGTCAAATCCAGCCCAAATCCCTTGGCCAGGCATCCAGAATTGAGGGTATGACCCCGGCGGCAATCTCTGTTTTAATGGTTGCGCTGTCTGCATTTAAGAACAAGGCTTGACTTGAACAGATTCAAACTTACTATACTAACATAAATTGTTAAAATAATTGAATTAACACTCATGGATGGGTAGCCGTGTTTACTGCCCTGATTAAAAAATAATAGGATGGCAAAGCATATTGGTTCATTCATATAAAAATATAAAGGAAGAGTATGTCTCAAGATTATTATAAAATACTCGGTATTGACAAACAAACCAGTGCCGCACAGATAAAAAAAGCATATAGAAAACTTGCCTTGAAATATCATCCAGATAAAACCAAGGGTGATAAAGCAATGGAAACAAAATTTAAAAAAATCAGTGAGGCCTATGCTGTTTTAAGTGATCCAGAAAAAAAGAATCAGTATGATACCTATGGATCAGCTGGCTTCCAGCAGCGATTTTCCCAAGAAGACATTTTCAGAAACTTTGACCTTGGTGATATTTTAAAGGAATTTGGATTTGGAGGATCCTCAAGAAGAGGTGGATTTTCTTCAGGCTTTGGCAGAGGTGGCCAGCAGGGCGGCTTTTCAGGCATGGGTGGTGGCAATCCATTTTCCCAGAATATGGGAGGTGGTGGCTGACAAAGCCGCCAGCAGGCTCCGGTTCGGGGCAACGACATTGAATACTCTGTTCCTCTAAGCATACATGAAATGATAAATGGCAGTAAAAAGACCATTACCATTAACCAGGAAGGAACAGCTAAAGCCATAGAAGTTAAAATTCCCAAAGGATTGACTCAAGGAAAAAAGATCAGGCTTGCAGGAAAAGGCGAGATGAGCCCCAATGGAGGACCAACCGGTAATCTTTATCTAAAATCCAGCCCAATTTTTTCAAATGAATATTCAATTGAAGGCAATAACATCCTGATGCCAAAGTCAGTTAAGTTGACCCAGGCACTTCTTGGTGATACAATTGAAATTGCAACCCCTGATGGTACAGCCATAAATCTAAAACTTCCTGCCGGAACAAAACATAAGGCTAAAATGAGGGTACCTGAACATGGAATACCCTATATAAAAGGAGATAGTTGCGGAGATCTCTTTGTTGTGATTAACATAGATATGCCAAAAAAATTGACAGAAGAACAGAAAGAACTCATTGAACAATTAAAAAAAACAGGGTTATAAAAAATAATTATGCCGCAATTTATTCCACTAATATCTCAGCTTGAGATCAATGAACAGGTAAAAACAATCGGGGAAAAGATATCTAAAGATTATAAAACAAAAGACCTTGTTCTTGTCGGTGTTTTAAAAGGTGCTTTTATTTTTCTTTCCGATCTTACAAGACAGATCACCATTGACCACGAAATTGATCTTATAGGGGCCTCTTCCTATGAAGGAACATCCTCAACAGGCCAGATTGTTTTTACCAAACAGCCGGATCTTGAACTTGAAAACAGGGATATTCTGCTTGTGGAAGATATTGTGGACACTGGCAACACACTTCTGAAAATAATAGAGTTTTTAAAATTATTAAATCCCAGATCCATTAAAATTTGCAGTTTGATTGACAAACATGAGCGACGTGAGGTACAAATAAATGTTGAGTATTCATGTTTTTCACTTGATAAAGGATTTATTGTGGGGTATGGACTGGATTATAATGAAAAATATAGAAACCTTCCTGCCATCTATGACCTTAAACCATAGGAAATAAGGGGAGTCCAATGATTATTACCTGTAAAGAGTGTTCCACAAGCTTCAACCTTGATGATTCTCTTGTCAAAGAGAGTGGTTCAAAATGCCGGTGTAGCGCTTGCAAACATATTTTCACTGCCTATCCATTATCCATGGAAAAAGAGCCGGAAACCAAAGAAGCGTTAGACCTGAATCTTGGACCTGACTCATCTGATTTTGACATGGAAGGTGATGATTTTTCTCTTGAAGAGGATGATGGCCTGGAAATCGAATCTTCAGACATTGATGCTGATGATTCAGACATTGATGATGGCCTGGAATTTGATATTGAAGAGCCGGATCTGGATATGAAAGATATTGAACTTGACTCAGAAACTGACCAGGTAGATGGCCAGGATGATGACCTGGAAGCTGGCCT
>CAZYDL010000256.1:3051-5126 GCA_964646305.1 uncultured Desulfobacula sp.
TTGACTCAGAAACTGACCAGGTAGATGGCCAGGATGATGACCTGGAAGCTGGCCTAGAAGGCGACCTGACAGATGACCTGGATGATGACCAGGCAGATTCAGATCTTGATCTTGATATGGAAGTGCCTGATCTTGACGAAGAAGTATCAGATCTTGATGAAGAAGTATCAGGTCTTGAAATGAATGATAGTAATTTTGAGATGGAAGAGGCTGAATTAGAATTTGATGATGCTGACCTTGAAATGGAACCTTCTGAGCTTGACATGGATGAAGATGAGCTTGAAATAGAAGACTCTTCTGATCTTACCATGGATGGAGGCGATCTTGAAATAGACAATGATGAACTTAAAATAGACGATGATGAGCTTGAAATAGAAGAATCTGCACTTAAAATTGAGGGTATTGATCTTGAACCTGCCTCTGAATCTGATCAGTCAGATTCAGACCTTGATATGGGGGATGACCTCTCCTTTGAAGAGAGTGAATTTAAAATAGATGACGATGATGACCCTGATGGTATTGAATTTGTAGCGCTTGAGGATGATGAACCTGTTTCCATGGAAGATGAGAAAGAGTCTGCATTTGAAATGGAAGAACAAAGCAGTGAAGACGAAGAAGAGTTTGAACTTGAATTTGATGTTGAAGAAGATACAGATGATACCCAGGAACAAGATACATCTTTTGAAGTAGAACCTGACCAGGACAAGCCTTTTATTGCCCTTGATGAAGAGAGAACCGAAGATGTTGAACAAGAGGCAGAAGACGCTCCTGCCATTACTTCGGAAGATGATTTTTCTGAGTATGATGAGGTATTAAACCAGGATACTGAACCAGAAGACGATGGGACTCTTGAAGAAGAAACCATTGCAATTGAGGAAATAGAAGACAATGCAAAAGTTCAACAAGAGGAGGAACATCCTAAACTGATTCCAGCATCAGGTTCCAGAAGGAGAAAGAAAAAAACCGGTTTAGGTACCCCTGTTCTATTGTTGCTTCTGATTTGTCTTCTCGTTGTAGGAGCTTATATTGCCAGTATTATGACTGGATATAAAATCCCATATATTTCTGATATTCAAATCCCTTTTATGGAACAATATTTGAAAAAACCAGCATCTGAAGTTTCAGATACAAAACCCATACCTGACCAGAAAAGTGTTAATGGAAGATTTGTTACCAATTCAACGACCGGAACCCTGTTTGTCATTACTGGAAGGGTAGTAAATCCTTCAAATATAGCTTATAAACATATTCAGATCAGCGGGGCATTAATTACAGAAGGCAAAAAAGAAGCAAAAACAAAAACTGCCTATTGTGGAAATATTATATCCGAAGATATGCTGAAAACTGGAAACATCGCAGATATCAATAAAATTCTGGCTATAAAAACAGGAAACAATAATTTAAATACCAATGTAAAATCAAAAACAAATATACCTTTTATGATTGTCTTTTCCGAGCTTCCTGAAAAACTGCAAAATTTTACTGTTAAGGTAATTGCATTTGAAAAAGTAAAGGCCAATTAAAAGATTGACATTCAACCTGTCTTTATGATATTGTTGCCGGGTTTTTTGGCGACGTAGCTCAGTTGGTTAGAGCATGCGGCTCATATCCGCAGGGTCCGGAGTTCAAATCTCTGCGTCGCTACCATGATAACTCAAGCCCCCGTAAAAAGGGGCTTTTGTAGTTTTTGAGGCATCTAAGAAGGTCATAAAGTCGTTTTTAGTACAAATTCTTGGTACAAAAAAGATGGCTTGATGGAGCATTTACTTTAAAGATCTTCAGGATATTATTTCAGGCTCATTAAACTTTAAAAAACAAATCGGCATTGGAGAACTAATGATGAGCTACGAAAGACTGCCTGTGTGGCTGATGAAGTTTTTTTATTCGTTCCTTTAGAATCTATATCAAAAAGGAAACAATAAAATTACCATCATTGTTAAATGTTGAATTTTGATTTGATTGATGAGGATATTTAATTGTATAAATGGCGTTGTGGATTTGATTCTGCAGTGCCATTTATTTTTCATTACACTTGATACACAAAAGTATCATTATCTCATCCTAAATATGTCTCA
>CAZYDL010000257.1:0-5117 GCA_964646305.1 uncultured Desulfobacula sp.
GCTTATATACTACATATTGTATCTACTTGAGTCAACCGGATACCCAGTTAAAAGATTTAGGTGATCTAAGAGAATAAATTTAATACTACTTGAATTCCTTTTTACTATAAAATTATTTTCTGTTACTGGAAAAAAATTTTATAGTAAAAATTATTGCAACTCTATTTTCACATGTACCATACATGATATCAGCATGGCTTTGAGCACAAACCGTTAGAAGTTGCAACAACGCATCAAGTCTGTGTAATGGAGTATTTCTTTATTTTTGACCTGAGAGTTGGCAGAGTAATTCCTAAACGGCTGGCTGTCCTGGTCTTGTTCCACTGTAGCTGTAAGAGGGTTTTTGCAATGTGCAATTTTTCAACATGGGCAAGAGAATAAGATTCAAGACCCATTTGCAGCAAACTGTTTTTTATATTTAATATTTTATCAACATCATACTTGAGCAGAACATTACCCCTGCTGCCAACAAGAGCTTGAACAATGGTATTTTCCAATTCTCTGACATTACCTTTCCAGTCATGGTTAACAAGTTTTTCCATGACACCATCTTCAAGTTTTGTCACCTTTGTTCCAAGTTCCTGGTTTATCTTATTTAAAAAATGATCCACAAGCAGGGGGATATCCATAAGCCTTTGTTTTAAAGGAGGAATTTCTATCATAAAAACCTTTAGCCTGTAAAAAAGGTCTTCTTTAAAAAGCCCTTTGTCTACCCTGTCGGAAAGGTCGCAGTTACAGGCGGCAATAATACGGCAATTTGATTTTAATACACTGGAACCGCCTACCTTTGAATATTCTCTTCGTTGAAGGAATCCAAGCAGTTTTCCCTGAATATTCAAGGGAAGCTGGGCAATTTCATCAAGGAACAGGGTTCCATTGCCGGCAAGTTCAATTTTCCCTCTCGTGCTTGAATCTGCTCCTGTAAACGCACCTTTTTGATGGCCGAAAAGTTCGCTTTCAAGAAGAGTTTCCACTACAGCTGAGCAGTCAAAAACCACAAAAGGATCATTTTTAAAGGAAGAATTCAAATGAATTACCCTTGCAATCAACTCTTTTCCAGTTCCTGTTTCGCCCTGGAGAAGTACATTTACCCGGCTGGTACAGACAAGTCCAACCATTTTGAATATTTTCCGCATTTTTTCACTTTTACCGATAATAACCCAGGGGTTTGCAGACCTGTCTTCTGCCAGTTCAAGTGAAGGGGTTTGTCTGTCTATCTCAAGGATATTAACAGCCCTGTTTACAGCTCTTTCCAAATCATTGACATCAAGGGGTTTATGAATATAATCAAATGCCCCTCTTTTCATTGCCACAATGGTGGTTTCCATATCCTGGAAAGCTGTGATCATAATAATTTTAGCTGTTTTTTGTTCTTTGATCATGGTTTTAAGAATGTCCAGGCCGTTGAAATCAGGAAGCCTGATATCCATGATCACCACCTTGATGGCTTGCTCAAAAAAGATTTCAAGACCTTCAGTGCCGGTGAGAGCCGTAAAAACCTTGTGGCCTTTTTCTGTTAAAAACATATTTAAAGATTCAAGGATGGAAGGTTCGTCATCTATGACAAGTATTTTTGACATTATATCTTTCTCGTTGGAATCATAATCGTGAATACTGCACCCTTTATTTCATTGTTTCGTGCTTCAATAAATCCATTATGAGCATGAACTATTCGTTTGACATTTGCAAGACCCAGGCCAATACCCTTTGTTTTTGTTGTAAAAAAAGGTTTAAAAATTTGATTTTTTATATTTTTATCAAATCCCTGGCCTTCATCCTGAATCATGACAGCAGCATATTCACAATCATTTTTCATTATTATTTTAAAGGTCACACTGATTTTTCCAAATAAATCAGATGACTCTATGGCATTGATAAGAATATTAATAAATGCCTGGCCAAGCATATTTCCATCTGCCATAATAAGCGGCAACTCATCTTCTGTATTGGTAGTCACATCAATATTTTTTTCCTTGAATTTGATTTCTAATAAATCAATATAGGATTGTAAAATATGGCAGATATTGCAGGATTTGATCTTTAATTCCAAAGGTTTGGCAAAATCCAACATCTGGGTCAAAATCTTTTCAAGACGAATCACTTCTGCTATTGAGATATCTACTCTTCGTTTATCATTCCCTTTTATTTTCCTGTTATTACTAAAAATTTGAAGATTCATCTTTACAGCTGAGAGCGGATTTCGAATTTCATGGGAAAGGGATGCTGTAATCTGACCTATATAAGCCATTCTTTCTGATTCCTGAAGTGCAGCCGTACGCCTTTTGACTGTCTCCTCCAACTCTCTGTTATGTTCGAGAATTTTTTTCTGGTGCATTTCCTGGAAATGATCACTGAATTTGTTCATTGTATAGGAAAGGCATAGATTCAAACGTACAATTATTTCATTTAGTTTTTTTTGCGGTGTATTGGGAACTAATAAATCAATTAAAATAATGCGATAGAGTTCAAAGGCTTTCTGGACATCGGACAGCAAAAAACCTGTTTTTAAACGCTTCTCAGTAATTTTGTCAATAAAGACATTGACAGCATCATAGTTTTCATGGATCAGAATCTGATAATTTGCATCCACAGCCTGGGAAATTGTCTGATTTAACTCCTCAATCGGCCTGGCTGCATATTGTTCCCCACATTCAGTATGCAGTTTTTCAACCCATTGTTTTATTATCAATGACCTGTATTCCCCTAAAATAGCTGACAACGAACTTTCCATAATAAGGCTCCTGAAATACTATAATAAAAAAAAGCCATCTTGCCAGAAACAAACTATATATGTTACACATATTATATACACTAGAAATTACAACAAAAATTATCATGACCAAGTCAAAAAATAATAAAAACCGCAATAAAAATGATCTGCCCGTTTTTAATTCTGATGAAGTTTTTTTAAATGCTTTTATCAATAACGATGATGCAAAAGCAGATATTCCAAAAAAAACAGATTGTGAAAACCCTGCAAAGGAACAAGATTGTGAAAATAGTGACGATTCCTTGGAAGATGAAGATTTTGCAGCAATGCTGGAAGAGTCTTTTAAAGCCCAGAAATTAAAACCCCTTATAAAATCAAAACCGCTGTCCTTAAAAAAAAGATTGGAAAGATATCCTGGCGTTGAACTTGAATTGGATCTTCATGGATTTAATGCAATCGGCGCGCAGCTCAAACTACGGTCTTTTATCCAGACCTGCAAACACCAGGGGGTTTTTACCATAAGAATTATTGTTGGAAAAGGGCTTCATTCCGAGGATGGAGCAGTTCTGCCTGATATTGTAGCAGATGAGTTAAAAAAGATGAAAAAACAGAACCTTGTCATCTCTTATAAATGGGATGGGAAAAAAAAGATAAAAAGCGGAGCCATTATTGTTTATTTAAAACAATTTGAACAATATGAGTAATCACACAATAAGACCGTTGAATAATGTTTAATTTTGTTCCTGGTGCAAGGAAGATAAGAAAATATCAATTCATTGCCTGGCTCCTGTGGATAAACAGATTATGAACAATATAGAAAAATTAAAACACTGGGTTGGCAAATCAAACAATATTGTTGTGTTTACAGGCGCTGGAGTCTCCGCTGAAAGTGGTATTCCAACATATAGAGGCAAAGGCGGTTATTGGAACAAGTATGACCCGGATAAATATGCCAATATCAATTATTTTCATCAGGACCCGTCATATTATTGGAATTTTTTCAAAGATGTAAGATCGCCTGTTTTAAAAAAAGCCAAACCCAATACAGCCCATAGGAGTATTGTAAAATTAGAAAATTCAGGCAGGGTAAGGTCCATAATCACACAAAACATTGATGGCCTGCACAAGGAAGCAGGATCAAAAAATATTTTAGAACTCCATGGGAATACCAGGATGTTTTCATGCCTTAAATGTAAATTTGAGTTTAATTTTCATCAAATCAATGACCTTCTAGAAAAAAGTCTGCCTCCTGAATGCACTGAGTGTGGGGGACTCATAAGACCAAATGTAATACTGTTTGGAGAACCCCTTGATCCTGTCATTTTATCAAAAGCAGATAGAGATTCATCCTCGGCAGATCTTTTTATTGCTGCAGGAAGTTCTCTTGTGGTGCAGCCGGCTGCTTCACTTCCCCTGACAGCAAAAGAAAATGGTGCAAAACTTGTTATAATAAATCTTGACCCGACTCCTCTGGATGCCATGGCGGATCTTGTGATAAATATCAATGTTTCAGAAGCCTTTTTTAAAATAATTCAAGATTGAACGCTGATCGGAGTAGGAATGAAATTACGTATTATGAAATCATTTAATATTTTTAAATTTCTAAAACTAATTCCGTTTTTATTTTTCTGCTCAATCTTTTTCATTTCCTGCCTAAATCCCAACGCCCCTGTGGTGATGCATAAAAATTCATCCTCACTGGGTTTAAACCCTGAAGATCGTTTTATTGTTTATGAAACCGGCCTGGTCTTTGATAAAATTACCGGCTTGGAATGGTATGCCGGAGACGTAACCCGTCTTGAAGAGCAAGGAACAAGGTTCTGGCTTCACAAGTTAAACAATAGAGATCCGGGATGGCAGCTGCCGACGCGTGATGAGCTCTATGCTCTTAACAAAAGCGCGAGAAAATACTGTAAATCTTTACGTTTGACTCGGGACCTCTTCTGGATCAGGAATTTTCGTGCGTACGACCTCATGTCAAATATAGATGTTTCCCCGAGAATGCTGTGGCATCGGCACCATTTCTTTTTCAGCGGGCACAACAATGATGACCATGACTATGAAATAAGGGCCTTTATCATTGTTGTCAGATCTAAAAAAGAATTCTGAAAACCACTATACCCTGGAGCAGCTCTTGAAAATTAGTTTTTCTGACCAAAAAAGATGATAAATCAATACCTGCCTCCAGGTCAACGCAAGCAGATCTCCTCCAGTGCTCTTAATACAAATGAAGACTCCAATTTAAAAATAAAAAATAATAGTCAATTGTTTCCATTAATTATTAAGAACTTGAAATATCAAAATAATAGTTTAATATAAATAATATTGAACAAAAAATAAAGAAGAGGGCTTTAGATTAGTCAGGCAAATGGCATTCACAAATAGTTAATATGGCTCAAAGGAGATA
>CAZYDL010000258.1:0-5117 GCA_964646305.1 uncultured Desulfobacula sp.
AAGCTGTTTTTTGTAATTTAGGAGAACAACTATTATGATATCAAATAATATTTGGGGTATCAGTGGTCAAATCACAGGGGTTAATCTATCATCTTTTCTGCAGATGATTGAGATGGAACAAAAAACATGTACAATAAAAGTTTTTACAAAAAAGAATATGGGCCGGATTTTTTTTCTAAATGGTTCCTTAATAGATTCAAATACGGTCAGGTTAAAACATCTTGATGCCTTGTTTGATATTCTTTCATGGGATAATATAGTTATAGAAGTAGAAAAAAATATATTAAAAACACAAAATGTTATAAATTTGCCCTTGATGCATATTTTAATTGAAAGTGCACGACATTTTGATGAGAGAAAAGGGACAAACAAAAAGGATGATTCAAAAAAATTAAATTCATCCACAAAAAATATTACACGCCGGGTATTAAAAAATAAAATTTTTTGCCTGGAAATTGGAATAAAACTGCTCATTGACAGTGATGGCCTGGCTGTCTCTTTTCGAAGTGCACTTGTTGGCATTGAGCATGGTAAATATCTGATTTTAAAATCACCCGGTCAACTGGGTCAACTGGGTCAACTGGGTCAGGATATATTTCAAGCTGAGGATTTGATCATAAAATCCCTTTATAAGGGAACCATTTATGCTTTTCGCTCAAGGTTAATCAGCATCATCTCTAAACCATCAAATTTAATGTTTATTGAATACCCATTACAGATAGAGCATCATGAACTTCGTTCTCATGAACGGTTTAAATGCAATATTGTTACCCAGACTGAGATCAATCAGAAAGAGAGGGGTGGCGTCATTGAAAATATCAGCCTTGGCGGGTGCCTTTGTATTATTCAAACATTTTTAACAGAGGATAATTTGATCCAAGACATACTAAACAATGACATTCCCTTTAGATGTCATTTCCCTGGTTCAAAAGGGGAAGTCAGCTTTCAAGGAGAAATTAGAAATACACACAAGAAATCAGATGAACTTATAGTTGGTATTAAATTTATCTATCCAGACAACACAAATGAAGTCCAAAAGATAATTAATAATTATATTCACTTAATCGAGTGTTCAAGTGAAAATGTATAAACAGATAAATTCAAGCTTAAATCATTTACACACACAAAAGAGCAAGATATAATACAGCCTATTATTTTCAAATTTTAGGAGCACTATTGATGAAAGGTTTTAAATTTAGCGGTATACATGCCGGGATTAAAAAAAAAGATCAAAAAGATCTTGGACTTATTTATTGCGAAAAGCCTGCTGTTGCAGCAGCTTTGTTTACACGCAACAAAGTGATTGCAGCACCTGTGATTCTTGGTAAAGAGAAAATTAAATCCGGTCTATGCCAGGCTGTGCTTGTAAACAGTGGCAATGCCAATTGTTTTACAGGTGACAAAGGAATTGAAGATGCAAAAATGTGTTCAAAAATTGCTGCCAATACTCTTGGTATTGCAGAAGAACTTGTTTGTGTCTCTTCAACCGGAGTAATTGGTGCAGCTCTTCCAATGGATAAATTTAAAACCGGCATTCCCGATCTTGCAGAAAATCTTAGTGAAAACAGAGTAGATGATTTTGCAAACGCCATTCTTACCACGGATACCCATAGTAAAATTGTGAAAAAAAATGCTGACATTAAGGGTGAAAAATTCTCAATTATGGGAATTGCCAAGGGATCTGGTATGATTAGACCGGACATGGCTACCATGCTGGCCTATATTTGCACTGATGTGGATATTAATGCAAAAGACCTGAAAAAAGCTTTGCAGGACGCCAATGAAAAATCCTTTAACAGGATTAGTATTGATGGAGACACCAGTACCAATGATACTCTTCTTATGCTGGCAAATGCTGAGTCAAATGCCACAATTAATGATCTTGAATCCAAAAAACAATTTCAGTATTTATTAGATCAGGTATGTTTTGAACTTGCCTCAATAATAGTCAGAGACGGGGAGGGCGCCACCAAACTTGTGAAAATTATAGTTAAAGGTGCCAAAACAAAACAAGATGCGTTTAAAGCCTGTGAGGTAATTGCCCATTCCAATCTTGTAAAGACTGCTATTTACGGAGAAGATCCAAACTGGGGAAGGATTACAGCTGCTGCCGGTCGCAGTGGTGCTGATCTTGATCCTGATAAAATCGATCTTTTCTTTGATGATCAGGCTCTTGTTTTAAAGGGTATTTGGCAAAGGATTGAGGCTGAAGAAAAAACAGCACAGATTATGAAAAAAAAAGAAATAGAAATTACCCTTGATTTAAATCTTGGAAAGGAAATTGACTTTTTTCTGTTTTGTGACTTTAGTGAAAATTATGTGAAAATTAATGCAGAATACAGATCATAGCCAAAAGGCCACGTGTAACCATAAGGGCACACGTAAAACAATGCGGCTTCAAAAATATCTGGCACATGCAGGAGTTTGTTCCAGAAGAAAAGCTGAAGAATATATTTTAAACGGCAGAGTTAAAATCAATAATTTCATTATCACTGAGCTTGGCACAAAGGTTGACCCTGATCAGGATCTGGTTTTTTTTGATAATAAAAAAATTAACCTGGAAAAAGAAGCTTCAAAAACTTATATTGCCATTAATAAACCACCTGGGTTTGTTACATCCTGTTCTCAACAAAAAACAAAAATCATTCTTGATCTGATTGAGATTGATGAAAGGATTTACCCTGTTGGTAGGTTGGATAAAGATTCTAAAGGGCTTGTTTTGCTGACCAATGATGGGGAACTGCATAATAAATTATCCCATCCCTCCTATAATCATGAAAAAGAGTATATTGTAACAACTGAGCATCCAATCTCTAAAACTGCACTAAAAAATATGGCCCAGGGAATGATAATAGGCAAAGATAGAGTTAAAACCAGAAAAGCAAAAGTGACAAAGCTTTCAAACAATAAATTCAATATTATTTTAAAGCAGGGGAAAAACAGGCAGATAAGAAAAATGGTTGGCAAAACAGGTAACAGGGTTAATGCTTTAAAACGAATCAGGATGGCCAATATCACCCTTGGGAATTTAAAAGAGGGAAAATGGCGCTATTTAAGTTCAATTGAAATTAAACAATTAACTGGATAATCTGTTTAATAATTTATATTTTCCCAGATTTTCATATTTGTTCATGCATTAAGTGAGGTAATCCCAATGGTTTTTCTGATTTTTTCCAGAAAAGGCACAGAAAACTGCCTTGCTTTGATTGCTCCCTGCTCAAGTATATGCTCAATATCCCCGGGGTTTTTCATTAATTCATTGTATTTTTCTCGCGGATCTTTGAGTATTTCATCAATATATTCAAAAAGTTCCTGTTTCATGGTTCCCCACGCAATACCCTGATGATAACGTTTTTCCATGTTTTCTGTCTGGGCAGAGCTTGCAAATGCCTTGTAGATTGAAAAAAGTGTACAAGTCTCTGGATCTTTTGGTTCATCCGGTCCAAGAGAATTGGTTTTTATTTTCATGATAAGTTTTCTTAGACGTTTTTGTGTATCAAACAGAGGAATAAAATTATTATAGCTTTTACTCATTTTACGTCCGTCAAGGCCGGACAGTGTTGCAGCATTCTCATCAATAACAACCTGGGGCAGAATAAACAGTTTTTTATAAATATGGTTAAATCGTCCAGCAATATCCCTTGTCATTTCAAGATGCTGTATCTGATCTTTGCCAACAGGTACTTTTCTGGCATTAAACATTAAAATATCTGCTGCCATGAGAATTGGATAGGAAAAAAGCCCCATGGTTATACCCTTGTCAGGATCATTTTGTTTAGCCTCTTCATTTTGTGCAACCACAGCTTTATAGGCATGGGCTCTATTCATCAGGCCCTTGGCAGCAAGGCAGGTTAAAATCCAGGTCAGTTCAGGTATTTCAGGTATATCAGACTGGCGGTAGAATACGCAATTGTCATAATCCAGGCCAAGGGCAATCCAGGCAGCTGCAATTTCAAGAGTGGACTGTTTTCTTAACTTAGGATCATTATTTTTAATTAACGAGTGATAATCGGCAAGAAAGTAATAGGAGGTAATATCTTTGTTTTTACTTGTTTCAACCGAAGGCCGTATTGCACCGACATAATTTCCAAGATGAGGTGTTCCGCTTGTTGTAATACCCGTTAAAAAATCTGCATTTTTCATATTTAATTATTCCTAAAGTAATTATTTATAACAAAAAACAATTGCTTTACCTTATCACACAATAAAAATCAAATTTTATATCTAATACCCGTTCCATGGTATTTTACCTTCCACTGGAAGTTATAGCAAAATTTTAAAGTCACTTTTTTATATACATACCCTACGGTAAATATTCAATACTTGGACTGAATATTTACATGTTGTTTTTATAATAGAAAATTGAATAAAATTTAAAAATTCATATTCAATTTTACTACAAGCTTGACACAAGAGCAAATAAAGGACTGTTGCTATCAACTAAATATATTTAGTTGATAATCCTGTTTGTTTTACTTAATCGTTTCAAATGGTTTGTTTTCATTTTTTGAATCCACCCATTTTACTCGGCCCGTTGCAGTATCAATCACATAAAGATCTGGGAACCTGTTCCTTATAACAACTTCTAATTGATAGCGACCTATTGAAGTTTCTGTTTTAGCTCCCATTAGCACCAAGCATGAGAGTAAGATGCCAAACCCTACAAAAATAAATATTAATCGATCTATACAATTATTCCTATTCATTTGATTGTCCTCCTTGCTTTATGATTAAGTTCTAATTAATTTGAATAAAGTACCCTTAGAGGATTATCCACTATGGTCAAAAACATCATAATAATTTCTAAAAGATCATATGATCATTCTATTTAAACTGTTTTTTTGAACAGGTGTCAATTTTTTATTGTTAAAATTTTCAGAATTTGGAAAAAAAGAATAGGTATTAAGATTTTTGTTCGCAATGTGATATGGTTTGCCGAGGTTTAATAAAAAAGGCTAATGAGCAAAATACCTATCAGCCTTAATTTTTATGGTGAGCCGCCAAGGGATCGAATCCGGGACCTACTGCTTAAGAGAAAGTAGTTTGATTCAGTATCTAAAGCCTTTCAAGCTTATTTGGTGCAAAACTCGGTGCTTTTTTAATTACATAAATTCAAG
>CAZYDL010000259.1:0-5115 GCA_964646305.1 uncultured Desulfobacula sp.
GTTAAATCCTTTGTCGATACCCCGTCCGCTTGCGGCGGGGTAGTTCATTTTATTCCAGATAGCCGGCTAAAGCTTCATTAAAATCTGTTTCACTTAAAATTTTGATTCCAAAACTTTGGGCTTTTTCCATTTTACTGCCTGGTTTTTCTCCTGTGATAAGAAAATCTGTTTTTGAGCTAATGGCAGATGTTATTTTTGCGCCAAGGTTTTCAAGCTGTTTTTTAGCGTGTGCCCTTGTCATTGTTTTTAGTGTGCCTGTCAGTACAATACGTTTATTGTAAAAAGGATTATCCCTGGGTTTAGTATGTGGCTGCTGGCTGTTTTTTACTACAACGCCATATTTTTCAATGTCTTTGATCGTTTTTCCATTCTCTAAATGACTAAAAAAATTACAGACTGCAAGGGCAGTTTCAGGGCCTATGCCATGGATTTCTTCCAATGCTTCACGGGGTGTATTTATAATATTTTCAAGGCTGGAATATGTTTTACTTATAAGTTTTGCAGCATTTTCTCCTGTATGGTCAATACCAAGGGCATAAATGAAGCGTTGCAGGGAGATGTTTTTTGATTTATTGATTGCTTTAATTAAATTATCTGCTGATTTCTGCCCCATTCTTTCAAGATCGGCAAGTTTATCTTTTTCAAGCAGGAAAATATCGGCAAAGGATTTTAACATGCCAATATCAACAAGTTGTTCCACTATTTTTTTCCCAAACCCCTCAATATCAAAGGCTTTCTTTGAAACAAAATGTTTGAGCCGTTGTTTTAGCTGCGCCTGACACGAGGCATTGACACACTTATTTATACTTGATCTATCAAGTTTTATTTTTTCAATATCACCATTGCACACAGGACATTTTACAGGCATCTGAAAAGGAATCTGTGTCCCATTTCTGTCAGATTCAATAATTTTAATAATCTTGGGTATAACATCTCCCGCCCTTACCACAATGGCTTTATCACCAATGCGTATATCTTTTCTTTTTATCTCATCTTCATTGTGCAAAGTGGCTCTTGATACCACCACTCCTGCAATATTAACTGGTTTTAAAACAGCAACAGGTGTTAATACTCCTGTTCTACCAACCTGGACTTTAATATCATCTATTATTGTGGTTTTTTCCATGGCCGGAAATTTATAAGCTATTGCCCATCTCGGGCTTTTGATTTTCGCTCCCAATTGTTTTTGAAGAGAGATATCATCAACCTTTACAACCATGCCGTCAATTTCATAGGCAAGGTTGGCTCTAAGGTTTTCAAGTTCTCTATAAGCTTTTAGCACCTGCTTTATATTCACCCCTGGCTTAATATTAGGGTTAACAGGAAAACCAAACACCTTTAAACTTTTAAGCATTTGCGCCTGGGTGGTAAAAGAGATCCCCTGGACAAGACCTGTTCCGTAAACAAAAATATCAAGGGGTCTTGTTGCAGTTATTTTTGAATCCAGCTGCCGTAAAGAACCTGCTGCGGCATTTCTTGGATTGGCAAAAACACTTTCCTGGTTCCCAAGGCGGGTTTTGTTCAAACGTTTAAAATCAGAATATTTGATGATAACTTCACCTCTGACTTCAAGCAGTAAAGGAGCTTGAATTTGATCTTCATTTAATTTAAGGGGAATGGATTTTATGGTTCTGACATTTTCGGTTATCACTTCACCTGTGATACCATCACCTCTTGTGGTGGCCTGGACAAGTATTCCATGTTCATATTTTAATTCTATGGCAACCCCGTCAAGTTTAGGTTCAATGGTATATAAAATATTGTCCCTGTTTAATTTTTTAACACATCTTTGATGGAAATTTAAAATATCATTGTCATTAAAAGCATTGTCAAGACTGAGCATTGGAATGGAATGATCAGCCTGATCAAAAGATTCAAGCGGGGGAGCCCCGATTCTTTTTGTGGGAGAATCAGGGCTTGAATACTCAGGATACTTGTCTTCTATCTCAATGAGCCTTTTGAGCATCATATCATATTCAATATCTGATATCTTTGGATCATCCAGAACATGATAATTATAATTGTGCTCTGTTAGCTCTCTTTGAAGCTTTGCAGCCTTATTTTTTATCTTGTTATTCATATATACAGCATAATTTACTCATTAGCATGTCAATTAAAATTGACGATTTATTGTGCAAAGCTAAAATAAACTTAATCTAAGGATTGTGAACAGACATCCTGATATCATTCAGGCCCGACAATGTCGGATAACTCATCCTTTACTTCATCAATAATATCATAAACCCATGCAATATCTTCAATTGAAAGTCGTCCTGCCTTTGAAGGAGCTCTGTCAGAGCCGTCTTTTTTCTTTAAAATTCTAGGGCCCAACTGCACCTTGGGTTCACCCTCTCCATATTGCTGTATGGAAATAAGCAGCCCTGTTTCTTCATTTTTCCACTCTTTTATTTTTTTATCCTTTTCAGGATCATATCCAGCCATAATTATTCCCTCCAATTTTTATAAAACAACTAATAATAATTAAATATTGTTTTTCATTGTTGCCATGGTCAGTGATCATTGCAAACCGACGTGGCAGTTATATCATTGAAAAATTTGCAATGTTTTTAAATAATTTAGAAATTGATGATAAAAGAGCAATCCTGTTCTGCTTTAATCTTTCATCTTTTGCCATCACCATGACATCATCAAAAAAAGTATCCACTTTTGGTCTTAAGCCTGCAATTGTTGCAAGTGCCTGGTCATAATTGCCATTTTTAATAAAATTATCAATGGTCTGACCTACCTCATTGACTGCATTAAACAATTGTTTTTCACTATCATCTTCAAAAAGGTTTTCATCAACCAATATATCTTCGATTGTTTCTGCCTTTTTAATTATATTTTCAACCCTTTTAAAAGTGATGGCAAGGGGCTCAAAACCTGGATCCTGTATTAAAGAATCCAAGGCTTTAACCCGTAGCATTACGTCGGGAAGATTATCAAAGGATGCAAATAGAGCTGAATTAACAGCTTCCCGTGAAAAACCTTTGTCAATCAGGATATTAACCATTCTGTTTTGAAAAAACTCCTTGATTTTAAGAGCAGTTTCTTTTTTCTTGCCTTTATCATTTACAAAAGCATCAAGCCCCTGATCAATCATGGAGTTTAAAGAAAATGTAAACTTTTCTTCCAGCATGATCTGGATAATGCCTATTCCCTGCCTTCTTAATGCATAAGGATCAGCCCCGCCTGTGGGGATCAGACCAATGGAAAAACATCCGCAGATTGTATCTAATTTATCAGCAATGGCAAGCAGGTTTGCTGTTGGGTTTTCCGGCAGTTTTCCACCGGACTGAACAGGCCTGTAGTGCTGCTCAATTGCAAAGGCAATATCCTGATTCTCTCCGGCATTAAGGGCATATGCTCTGCCAATGACACCCTGAAGTTTTGTAAATTCAATAACCACCTGGCTTACAAGGTCTGCCTTGCATATTTTAGAAGCCCTTGCAATATTGTGCTGTAAAGTCTCTTTATCATCATAGGGTGAGTTTTGCACAAGAAACTGACCAAGCTTTGTAATCCTTAAAGTTTTATCATAAACACTGCCAAGTTTTTCCTGGAAAGTCACATTTTTAAGTTTATCGGAAAATTCATCAAGAGTTGATTTACAATCCTGCTCATAGAAAAATTTAGCATCTGAAAGTCTGGCCCTCAGCACTTTTTCATGGCCATGGGCAACCAGGGACATATCTTTGGCTTTTGTATTGTTAACAGCTATGAACAAGGGTTTTAAATTGCCTTTGGTATCTGTAAGGGCAAAATATTTCTGATGTTCTCTCATGGCTGTGATCAAGACCTCATCCGGGACTTTAAGAAATTCATCATCAAACCTGCCCACAATGGGATATGGATATTCAACAAGATTGGTTACAATATCAATTAATTCATCATCTTTTAAAATCTGTGAACTATTTTCCCTGGCACAGGCCTCAATGGCACTTATTAAAATCTTTTTTCTTTTCTCAATATCTGGAATAATACCAATGGATTCTGCAACTTTGTTGTAATTATCAGCAGTATCGACTTCATACTCTCCTGGATGCATGAATTGATGACCAAAAATTGTAGAGCCTGATTTGACATTACCCACTTTAAAATCAAGAATCTGGCCACCAAGAAGTCCAAGTAAAGAAATTATGGGCCGGGCAAAGCTTATTGAAAGACTTCCCCATCTCATGCTTTTAGGAAATGGTATGGCCAGAATCTGTTTTTCAAGAATATTTTCAAGTATGGAACTTGTTGATTCACATTGTTCTTCAATAACAGCAGTTAAATATCTGCCTTTCTTTGTATTTTCAACCTTGATCGCTTTAATATCAATGCCTGCTTTTTCTGCAAATTTTTGGGCTGCAATGGTGGGGTTTTTGTTTTCATCAAAACCGATTTTTTCAGGCGGACCTGTAATGGTTGATATTTTCGGGTTCTGGCTGTCTGCAAGATCCATGACCTGCAAACTAAGTCGTCTTGGTGTTCCCAATATTTGTGCCTTGCCGTGGTCAATCCTTGATTTATCCAGAGTATTAAGAATATTTTCCTTAAATGCCTCAAGTGCAGGGATGATATATCCAGCTGGTATCTCTTCTGTTCCTATTTCAATTAAAAGATTGTCCATTTTATTTTGCTCCCCCGTTTTCTAACCCGGCATTTTGCACTGCATCGTGTTTCAAGAGGGGATGTCCCATCTCTTCTCTTTGAATGATATAGGCTTTGGAACAGGCCCTTGCAATATCCCTGATACGTTTAATATACCCTGTTCTCTCGGTAACACTGATGGCACCTCTTGCATCAAGAAGGTTAAAGGTATGGGAACATTTAAGACCAAATTCATAGGCAGGAATCACAAGCCCTTTTTTAATTATTTTATGGGCTTCATCTTCATATTTTTTAAACAGATCAAAGAGCATGTCCACATCTGCAATTTCAAAATTATAGGTTGACTGCTCCACTTCCTGTTGGTGATAGACATCACGATATGTGATTTCATCATTCCATTTAAGGTCAAATACATTATCAACACCCTGAAGATACATGCAGATTCGCTCCAGTCCATAGGTTAATTCAACGGGAACAGGATTTACTTCCACACTGCCTGTTACCTGGAAATATGTAAAT
>CAZYDL010000260.1:0-5083 GCA_964646305.1 uncultured Desulfobacula sp.
CAAAGTCGCCTGCATAAGAGGACTTAACCCCATTAAAGGTTCATCAAGCAACAGAATTTTTGGTTGTGCCATCAATGCCCTTCCAATGGCAAGCATCTGCTGCTCTCCCCCGCTTAAAAAGCCTCCTGTTCTATTTTTGAGTCTCTGCAGGTCAGGAAATACATCCATAACATAATCAAGTGTCTCTTTTGCCTCGGCTTTTGTTGCAAGAAAACCTCCGATCTTAAGGTTTTCCAGGACTGAACTTTCATTGAAAATCCTGCGCCGTTCAGGACACAGAATAATCCCTGCTCTGGCCCTGAGACTTGGTTTCATATCCATTATGCTTTTATTATTTAATAAGACATCTCCTGTAAGGGTGATCCTCTCTCCGCCTGCCATCTTCTCTTTTTTCCTGATATCAAGCATTATTCCAGACAAAGCATACATGAGTGTGGATTTGCCTGCACTGTTTGCCCCGAACACTCCCACTATAGTGTTGTCATCACACTTAATACTGATATTGTTCAAAGCAAGCATGTTTTCATAAAACACCATTAAATCTTTGGCTTCAAGCATATGTCATAACCTCCTCCACCTCTTCAGACCCGAAATAAGCTTCTTTCACATCTTTGTCTGCCATTACTTCAGACGGCGTTCCTTCGATAAGTTTTTTACCAAAATTCATCACCATTACCCTGTTGGAAACCTGAAATAATTCCCTTAAGCGGTGTTCAATCATTATAATAGTAATTCCATCATCCTGGATACGTTCAATCAAAGGCACCATGGAGGCAATTTCACTCATGGAAAGACCTGAAAAAACTTCATCACATATAATAATTTCAGGTTGTAAGGCAAGGCATCTTGCAAGTTCGAGACGTTTTAAATACCCGGTTGGCAGAGTGGAGGCTTTTTTAAAGGGAATGCGGGATTCTCTTTCAAATCCTATTTCTTCAAGAATATCAATGGCTACTGTCTGTCTGTCTCCAAGACGCCCACCACCTCTCCAGCCTCCGGTTCTTTTTGCACGGGGAGAGAATAGTGGTATTATAAGATTTTTATAGGCTGGCAGGCTGTTATATGGTCGCATAACTTGAAATGTTCTTGTTACACCCATATCAGCAATTTTATGGGGTTTTATCCCTGTTATATCTTTTTGTTTAAAATAGACCCTGCCGGAAGTAGGTTTGATAAATCCTGTTATAGAATTAACAATGGTGGTTTTTCCTGAGCCATTGGGTCCTATAATTCCTAGAATATCACCGCGATACACTTTAACGCTCACACCATCAAGTGCACGTACCCCGCCAAAAACCTTGGAAACATTCTCCATTTCAAGAATCGGTTTTGTTGTATTTCGGATATCATCATTTTTTATATCCTGATTTATATTTGGGGTTTTATCTGGATTTATATCTGGGGTCATATTTTAGTCCACCTTTCAAATTGTTCATATTTTCTTTTGCCAAAGACCATGATGCCATCACTTCTAAAGAGGATGAAGCCCACCAGAATCAAAGCATAAAATACAATTCGCAAAGTCCCGAAATCCCTTAACAACTCTGAAACAGGAACCAGGATCAGACAACCTATAATCGGACCCACAAGGGTACCGGCTCCACCAATAACTGTGGCTGCAATGGGAAGAATGGAAAAATCTAAGGCAAACTGGGAAATACCTGTCCACATATAAATATGGGTAAGGCAGGCTCCGGCAAGACAACCCATTGATGATGCGATAAAAACAGCAAGAGCCTTGTATTTTGTAATATTGATCCCGGAAGCTTTCACTGCCTGATCATTATCCATGATAGCTGTGAAAATAAGCCCCCTGTCCGTTGTTACAAAACGCCGCAGACCAAATAAAAACAGCAAAAGCACGATAATTACAAAATACTGTTCCACAAAATTGCTTGAAAAACTGTCAATTCCCATTATGCCGTCTGTTCCGCCAAAGATATCAAAAGCTTCGATTACTCTTGCCATTAGCAGAGGATACATGAGCGTGGCAATTGCAAAATATACACCTTTTAAGGGAAGACACGGAAACAGCATGACCGTTGACAACAAAGCCCCGAGCAGTGTTGCAAGGGGAATGGATACAAAAGGAGGAAAGCCAAAATATGAATTTAATATTCCTGCTATATACCCTCCTGTTCCAATGAAAAAAGCTCCACCAAGGCAGACAAGACCCACATAATGAGCCAGAAAATCAAAGCTCAATGCCAAAAGCGAATATATACAGACAATTGATATCACCCGCTGCCAGTACATACTGGGCACAAAAAACGGCAGTAAAAGAAAACCTGCAATTAATATGAATCGAGGCAGTGTAAGATATGAAATCTCTCTAAACGACATTAAAGCATAAAGCCCGTCAGATCTTACCTTGATACCGCGGTCAACCCTCTCTTTTCTTAATTGATCTTTTTGGGGTTGGTCATTTTTTTGTTCAGATATGCTGTTCATCAAACCCTCTCTTCCAATTCTTTCTGCTGGCCGAATAAGCCGGATGGTTTTAAAATCAGGGTTATAATAATAGCCATAATGGCAACTACCATCTGAAAATGTGACCCCAAAAATACAACAGTTAAAATCTGGGCATATCCAATAATAAAGGCAGCGATTATAGCCCCGATCCATGACCCAAGACCGCCTACGATACATACGGCAATGGACATGATCAATACATGATATCCTGATTCCACCACAATATTTCCAAGGGGCAAAATTAAAATTGCTGCCACACCGGCAAGTATGGAGCCAAGTCCCATGGCAAGCATGGCCATAAGATCAGAATCAATGCCGAGCATAAGAGCAGCTCTTTCATCCTGCGCCATTCCCTGTAGAGCAAGTCCAAGCTTTGTATAGTGTGTAAAAAGCCACAAAAGCCCCACAAAAACAATACCGATAATCATCATCAAAAGCCTGTGATAATCAACAGGAACAGAGCCTATCATAAGACTGCCCTCCATGAACACAGGAAGAGTGTAGGTTGTTCCTTTAAAGCCTCCGTATCTCAAACCTTCAAGAATAGCGAGACCTATGGCATAAGAAGCAATAATTTCTGAGATATTCATGCCTCTGACTCTTATCATGATAAATCTATACATAAGAGCGCCCAGAATACCGTTAACGCCAAGAGCAAGAATAATAGCCAGAAAATAAGGTACTCCAAACTTATTTAAAAAAATCCATGTAAAAAAACCACAGACAATATAGAGAGCTCCATGGGCAAAGTTAGGTATGCGGCTGATGCCGTATACCATAGCAAAACCAAGAGCCATTAACGCTAAGGCGACTGAATTAATAGTCCCGTAAACAAGAATTTCCATTAAAAAATCCCCATGTAAAATTTATTTTTGCTTTAATGCCTGGATTACAACCATTGAAACTTTTATCAAGAAAAAGGCGGGTACAAATTTTAACAAATTTATACCCGCATGGTAATTAAAAAAAATTGCAACTTTCAAGAGGCATTATTTATGCAACTTATTATTTCGGCCTATTGATTCGACCTATTGATTCATCCAAGGTGGAAGCAGGATACTGCCTGTAGCAATACTTTTTGGAAAGACAACAACCCTTTTTCCATCCTGCCATTGCAAAATAGATCCTACTGCACCATCTTTGGGATTATCTGCAAAAATAACCTGATGGCTTTTAGGATCAAATCTTAGTCTTCCGTAAACACCCATCATATCAGTTTTTTCAAGAGCGGTTATTACCTTGTCAGAGTCAATTGTACCGGCTCTCTCTATGGCATCTTTTAATACATATACTGACATATAGCTTGAAGAAGAGCCAAGACCTTCAGGTTCAATACCCCATTTTTTTGCATAGGCATTATAAAATTTCATGGTCCATTCTGTGGCTTCAGAAGGTGCATTTCCAGCATTTACTACATTACAAAGTGTATATTCCCCCTTACCATTTGTTGCTTTCCAGAATCCAGGTTGTTCTGCTGCCGCAAGAGTAGAGCCAAAGGGAAGTGCCGGTATCTGAAGATCATACCACTGTTTTAAAAGAATGGCGCTCTCCGGCATATCCATCCAGATATTAATGATTTGTGTGCCGGTTTTTTTAATTTTTAAAAGTGCCATGGAAAAATCTGAAGAGCCGGTTGGGAAAAACTCAGTACCTGTAATTTCAAAACCTTTCCCCCCTGCAACTTTTGCTATAACCTTGGCAGCACCCCTTGCATGGGAAACATCCTGGGCAATAATAAAGATTTTATTTAAACCATACTTTTTTTTCAGATCTATAAAATTGGTTATCATTTCACCTACAAGGTGAACTGCCTCTCCATGAATTCTAAAGCAATATTTAAATTTATCATATTGTTTCTCTACCATTTTATGATATTTAGGAGTCAGCACACCGCTTGTAACAATGGACACTTTTTTATGTTTGGATAAAAGAGACATGGCAGCGAGTGCAGCTTCAGATCTGTTTGGTCCGCCAAGAATAAAATCAGCATCTTTGCTTAGAATCAATCTTTCAACAGCCATCAAAGCTTCACTGACAGGAACTCCTGGTTCAAGGTCACGAGTATCAATAACTTCAACCTTGAACATGCGTTTTTCTCCTGCCACATTAACTCCGCCTGCTGCATTGATCTCATCCACAGCAAGCTTGATACCCCTTTCAGCATCCCACCCATAAACATATGCAGTAGATAAAGGTGCTCCGATAATAATAGGTTTACCTGCAAATGCCTGGGAACCCCATAGACCAAATAAAATACTTGCCAGACAAATAAAAGTAATCTTAAAATTGTTCTGCTTCATTTTCCCCTCCTTTGTTAATAAATCATCTTTAATAACGATATATTTATCCTTTGGAATCAGCCTGTCTAATTCCATATTCTTTTATTTTTGACTTAATTTTATGAAGTGAAATTTTCAAAAGTCGAGATGTTTTATCAAGATCCCAGTGGGTTTTCTCAAGAACTTTTAGAAGATGATCCTTTTCACTCTCTTTTAAGGATTTTATTTTCATACTCCAATAATCTCTTTTGTATGCAATTTATAAATCAACATTAAAATCTAAAACAAATGATAAAACTCTTGAAATGGAAAAATATTGCAAAGGTCATGCC
>CAZYDL010000261.1:0-5030 GCA_964646305.1 uncultured Desulfobacula sp.
CCAGGTTTAAAAACTTTTTAATGGTAAAGGCTTCATAGGGAGAAAACTGTGCCCAGCACGAATCATTGCACCTTTTGGCATCATTCATTCCATTATCAAATTCAACGGACTGAAACCATACACCATCATTGACAAGCCAGTTTTTTGCCACAGCATCCATGAGAGCATCAATTTTTTCTTCTTTAAGATCCAGCAATGGCTTGGGTAAACCATCTTCAATCTGAAAGTCCAATACATCAGCAATTTTTTTCATCCCAATGGAAACACTCTTTTGTGTTGCATTTTCAAGCACATCCAGAGCTTTTTCCATGCCCATCTGATGTCTTACTTCCGTAAACCAGAGTCCATAATGGACTACAATTCTGGTTAACATGTCAACAATTAATTTTGATTTCAAAACCTTATCAAGATCTTTAGGGTTATAATTATCATCTGCCATAAACATGTGTTCCTTTTGACTAATTTATGTTTACAAATCATTTGTAACAAGTATTGGAATTATTAGTTTTGAAAAAAGAAATACCTTTCCCAGTTTAACTTATTATAATTTTCCCAATTACATACCTCAAGTCTCATATCTTTTAAGGTTTGTCAATATTGGATTATAATACAGCTATATCAAAGCGACCTCCATGCTTACAGGGCTTAGGACATCTGCATTGTTCATTATGCCCGGATGCAATCTAAAGACCACACCCAAAGCCGGGAAAAATTTATATTTTAATTGACCTGTTATTTGTATGTGTGTAATGTTATGTACAAATAGGCAGGTTTATCAGGCAAAGCACTCATTGGAATCTATATATGGAATCAGAATACCAGCATAAAATTCTTGTTGTTGATGATGACAAAAAAATTGCTAAAGCCTTTGAAGATGTTTTTCAGAAAAAAAAAATTGATCATATTTTTGTAAACAGTGGTGATGCAGCATTGGAAGAGGTCAAAAAGGCTGAGAAACCTTTTTCTGTAATAATTACAGACCAGGGCATGGAAGGTATGACCGGAACTCAGACCCTTGAGCATGCACGGGAAATCATACCTGAGACCATCAGAGTTTTGATGACATCCCATTCTCAAATTGATACTATTATTAATGCTGTCAACAAAGGAGCAATCCAAAATTTTATTGTTAAGCCATGGACAGAAGAGAGCCTTGACAAAGCTGTCGTGTCCAGCATCAAACTATACAATCTATTTCTTGAAGATAAAAAACTTTTAAAACATGCAAAAAAACAGAGAAAAAAATTATATGAGCTTGATTACCAGTTAATTGAGGCCACAAAAAGTAATAATAGAATAATCCATGAGCTTGACAATGAAATTAAAACATTAAACTCAGAGATTAAAGACCTTTCCATGAAAACGCCTGACAACTCAAGTTTAACCCCGGAACAAATTATCAATGAAATCCAGACCCATGTAAAAACTGATCAGGGCATTGACCTTGAAAAGACGGCAACTCTGTTGAAAAATACAATTAAGAAGCTTTATGATCAATTCAATGAAATATCCTATCGTAATGGTTTTGAAATGCCTGATATAAAGGGTGAAATCAATTGACTGAAAAACAAAAACCAAAAGCCATTATTCTTGACCAAAATGATGATACCCGGAAACATGCTGAATCAATTTTGATTAAAGAAGGGTGGGATGTCTTCTGTGAACAGGTTTCCAAGGATGCATTGGAAACTCTTGCCCAAGCTAAAAAATCGCCATTTGCCCTTTTTATCAGCAATTATCAACTCCCAAAAATGGATGGTGATGATATTTTACGGGAAGTCAAAACAATTTCACCTTTAACCCAGAGAATGCTTCTTGTTCCTGCTGACAAATTAGATACTTTAATCAGCGCCATTCACAAAGCAAAAATCAATGCCTGCATCACTTCTCCATTTAAGGATAGAGATCTTATTTTTCAAGCCAAAAACTGTTTTTTACAATTTATAACTGCAAGGAAAAAACAACATTTCAAAAGGGAAATTCTACACAAGAACAGACAGATGCTTCAAATAGCACAAGATCTTAAAAAGAAAGATGAACAATACACAAAAACAATTAAGACAAAAAAGCAGGAGGTGTTAAAATTAAAATCAGAAAAAAGAGAGCTGGAAAATAAACAGAATAAAGATATTTCTTTTGAAAGCATGCTGGAACTCAAAGACATTAAACCTGCCCAGGAGGTTTTTCATAATAAATTTATCTCAGTTAGTAAAACCATTAAAGGTTTATTTGATAAACTTACAAGCAGTCATGATGCAAAGGAGCTAAGGCTTGATTTTTCAGCAATTCTACATCAGGAACAAAATGAAGCACAGAACAATGATGCTGATTCATCCGGACCCATGGAAAAAATTATTACAACTGCTTTAAGTCTGAACAAAGATGAGGTCAGCAGTGAATCAACTGACATATCAACCAATGATACTTCAGAAGAACCTTTTGAGATATCGTTTTCTAAAAACCAGGTAAAAGCATATCTGAAAAAAAATAACACTTCTGACCCTGGTGCTCCACAGACCACGCTTGCAGATATTTTAGAACTGCTCAAAGAAAACTATATTGCCTATGGTATAGTTGAGAACATCACAATTGAATCCTGGATAGAAACATCATTTATAGACAAAATTCTTATTGCCACAGGTGAAGAACCAGTTCAAGGGTGCCAAGGGGAAATAAAATATAATTTTAAAACTGAATATACAAATCCCGGAAAAATCAAGGAAGATGGGAGTATTGATTTTAAAGAGAGGGGTGAGATTCCCTTTGTTAAGCAGGGTGATGTGCTGGCAGTTAAAACACCGACAAAGGAGAGTAAATCCGGAATTAATGTTTCAGGAGACCCAATTGAGGTTGAAGAATTTATTGATCCGATTTTTACAGCAGGCCCAGGAACGAAGATTTCAGAAGATGAGCTAATAATTCATGCTGACCTTGACGGACAGCCTAATCTTGATGCCATGGGCACGATTACCGTGAATCCGGAACTTGCCATTCCTGGGGATGTTGATTTCAAAACCGGTAATATTGATTTTAAAGGTAATATTGTTGTCAATGGCATGGTTAAGGAGGGGTTTACCATAAAAGGGGTGAATCTTATAGCCAATGAGATAGAGGGTGCCTTCATAGAATTGTCCGGGGATTTAAATGTCTCTGCAGGAATTACAGACTCAAAGATTTCCACCCAGGGCAATATTTATGCAAAATTTATCAACCATTCAAAAATCATGGCATTTGGAAATCTTGAGGTCTCAAAGGAAATTATAGATTCAGATATTGTATTAAGCGGAAGCTGCCAAAACCCTTCAGGGCATATACTGACCTCAAGAATTACAGCAAAAATGGGAATTGAGGCTGGTAAAATCGGCACTTCCTCTGCAAAACCTGCCAGACTCAATATAGGAGTGGATAAACATATAGATACAATGATGGATAAGATCCAGGAATCCTTAACAGCATCTATAAGCAGAGCTGATTTATTAAGAGATGATATTAAAGCACTTGAAGATGAGGATCAGGAACTTTATAAACAGGTATCAAAAAAAGCCCATGTTCAGGATCGAGCCCAATTGGATATAAAAGAGTTAAAAAATTCCAATATGCCTGAAAACTCAATGGAAATATTAAAACTTGAAAAACAGGCAAAACAAGCTGAACTTGAATTAAGCAAAATATTTGAAGCACAGGACAAAATTGCACAGGATATTGATCGTTTAAAAGAAAAAGTCAGGTTGGTGGAAGAAAAAAATAAAACTTTTATCTTAGAAAAAAAAGCCTTAAAAGAATTTTCTAAAAAAGAGAAACCTAAGCCAATCATCACTATTGCCCAAACCATTGCCCAGGATACAATGATAAAAGGACCTCGCTCTAACATGATTTTAAAAGAAAATGCCTCCCGCTGTAAAATCCAGGAACTTACTGTGGATCAGGATGGAGTCGATTTTTATGAGATGACAATTTCAGACCCATAGAACCCTAAGCAGTCCCATAATAAATCATTGTGTAACAATTAATCATAGTTCCAAAGCAAGAGTCAGATAGTATGCACCCTCTTCTTTTCTTCCACGTTTTATGCAGCCATTTCCATAAATCAGACATTTTTTTTTTAAAACTTTTTTTGTCTTTAAAGCCTGATCCTGTGTCAAAGTATTGGAAGCAAGGAGATTTTTTAATGAACGAATTCTGAATTTATCCTGGGAATGCAGACTTGAAAGCTGGTCTTTATGCCCTCCGTTTTTAATTGTATAGGGTTTATCAATTAAATAAACAGGTATACTTGCACTGATTCTCAGCCATAAATCATAATCTTCACACACCATAAAATCTTCATTAAAATACCCTTTAAGCTCAAATATCTCTTTTTTCATCATAACGGCAGAAGGACTTACAAGACACAGGTGCAATGATGGTTCAAATATCATTCCAGATAATTTTTTATGTTTAATTTTTGGATTTACTCTTTTATGATTCCTTATCCAGATCTCTTCAGTCTGACAAATCAAAGCTTTGGGATTTGCCTTAAAAAATTCTATTTGACAGGATATCTTTCTTTGGTCCCAGGCATCATCAGAATCAAGAAGAGCTATAAACTCACCTTTACTTTTTTTTATTCCAAGATTTCTTGCAGCACTTACTCCTGCATTCTCCTGAAATAAAATTATAATTTCATTATTATACTCTTGAAGTAATTCCTGGGTATTATCCTGTGAGCCATCATCAATAACAATGAGCTCAATATTAGGATATACCTGAAAAAGAACAGAATCAATGGCGGTTTTCAGTGCCCAGGCACGATTATATGTGGGTAATATAACACTTACAAGAGGATGGTCCATGAAATTTTATTAAATCTTTTTTCTATTTATATGAAAGAACAGCTAACCACTTTGATTCTTTCATGATTTGGTTTCTGCCCTTCAGGTTATTGTGTGGTGGATAATCAGATCCGCCACATGGCGGTTATATGAAAGAAAAAAGGATCTCAAGAAACTCCTGAAACCCTCTGTTTTTATTTGGTAGCGGGGGAAGGATTT